>CAZGOX010000254.1:0-4079 GCA_964527955.1 uncultured Opitutaceae bacterium
GGCCTGCAGGATCAGACCCGGCACGATGTGCGCCCGGGCGCTCCGGAGGCCGGCCCGCCACGGGGCCGCTTGGGAAATGGAGGCCGACATTCGCATCATTCATGCTCGAGCGCCCCGACATTGTCACTTGGAAAGGCGCGGCACGGGCTTGAATCTGCGGACGCACGAGGCCACGGTCTGGGGATGAGCGCATACCCCGGCGGTTTCCCCGCGCCGCAGCAGCCTCCCGACGAGTGCGGCACGGCCAGGTCCACCCTCCAGCGGATCGCCCGCCGCGTGATGATTGCCCGTGGGCTTGCCCCCGACTTCTCCCCTTCAGCCCTTGCCCAACTCGGAGCCATACACGGGGCTGTCCTTGAGGCCCCGGGCCCGGTCCGCGACCTGCGCAATTGCCTATGGTGCTCCATTGACAACGACGACTCGGAGGATCTCGACCAGCTCACGGTTGCAGAGGCCCTGGCGGGCGGCGCGGCGCGGTTGCGGGTGGCCGTGGCCGATGTGGACGGAACCGTCGCCCAAGGATCCCCCCTGGATGAGCATGCCCGCCAGAACACGACCTCCGTGTACACCGCTGCGAAGGTTTTCCCCATGTTGCCGGAAAGGCTCTCAACGGACCTGACGTCGCTTGGGGCCGGGGTCGACCGCCTTGCGATCGTCGTCGAGATGACCTTTGACGGCGGAGGCGCGGAGACAGGCTCCGATGTGTACCAGGCCCTGGTGCGGAACCGGGCGAAGCTTGCCTACTCGGGCGTCGGTCCATGGCTCGAGGGCACCGGCCAGACTCCACCGGCAGTTGCCGCAGTCGCGGGGCTTGATCAGAACCTCCGCCTGCAGGCCGCTGTGGCGGGGCGCCTGAGGGAGATCAGGCATGCGCAGGGTGCCCTCTCCCTTGAGACCCTTCAGGCACGACCCGTGTTTTCCGGGGACCGGATCACCGGACTCGCCCCGGAGCGCGCCAATTTGGCCACGAAGCTGATTGAGGACCTGATGATCGCAGCAAACGGCGTGACGGCCCGTTTCCTCGGCGGGAGGAAGCTTCCGTCCATCAGGAGGGTTGTACGCACTCCCAAGCACTGGGACCTGATCGTGGCCCTTGCCGCGAAGTCGTCCTTCGCCCTGCCCTCCGTGCCCGATGCACGGGCCCTTGAGGGATTTCTCGTGTCGGCCAGAAAGGCGGATCCGGTCAGGTACCCGGACCTTTCCCTCAGCGTGATCAAGCTGATGGGATCGGGCGAATATGTGGTCGAGCGTCCGGGCGTCGTGGCGCCCGGACACTTCGGCCTTGCTGTGAAGGACTACGCGCACTCCACGGCCCCAAACCGACGGTACCCGGACCTGCTTACCCAGCGCCTGCTCAAGGCCGCCCTGGCGGGTTCCGCACAGCCATACCCCGGAGGGCAGCTTGAGGCCCTCGCCGCCCATTGCACCGCGCAGGAGGATGCCGCCAAGAAGGTCGAGCGCTCCGTCTCCAAGTCGGCCGCGGCCATGCTGCTGCGCCCAAGAATCGGGCAGGTGTTCGATGCGATCGTCACCGGGGCTGCAGACAAGGGGACCTGGGTCCGGATCCTCGATCCGGTGGTCGAAGGCCGGCTGGTCGAGGGCTTCGCCGCCGCGCGCGTCGGTAGCCGACTTCGCGTGCGGCTTGTCCTCGCCGACGTGGAGCGGGGATTCATCGACTTTGCGGCCCTCGGCTAGGCGGATATTTCATCGACCGCGGGCGGGTGGGACTCCACTCTGGCGGGTTTCGATGGACCTCTCCGCTGAAATCGCCCGCCGGCGAACCTTTGCGATCATCTCACACCCCGACGCGGGCAAGACGACGCTGACCGAGAAGTTCCTCCTGTATGGAAACGCAATCCACCTCGCGGGAGCGGTCAAGGACCGGAAGAACCAGCGGGCGACGACCTCGGACTGGATGGAGCTGGAGAGGCAGCGCGGGATCTCGATCAGTTCCACGGTGCTCCAGTTCGACTACGGCGGGTACGCGGTGAACCTGCTGGACACCCCCGGCCACAAGGACTTCTCGGAGGACACGTACCGCGTGCTTACCGCCGTCGACGCGGCGCTGATGGTGATCGACGCCGCCAAGGGGGTGGAGACCCAGACCCGGAAGCTCTTCGAGGTGTGCCGGAAGCGCGGCATCCCGATCTTCACCTTCATGAACAAGTGCGACCGGCCGACCCTCAATCCGCTCGCGTTGCTGGACGAGCTGGAGGCCGTCCTGGGAATCCAGTCGTCGCCCGTCGCATGGCCGCTCGGGAATGGGTTCTCGTTCAGGGGCGTCTTCGACCGCAGGAATAGGCAGGTGCATCTTTTTGAGCGCGGTCTCGGGGGCGCCTACCAGGCGCCCGTGAAGGTGACGTCCCTCGACGAGCCGGCGGTCCGGGCAAAGCTCGACGAGGAGACGCTGGCCGAGGTGCGCGAGCAGCTGGACATGCTCGACGGGGCCGGGCACCCGTTTGACCTCGCCGCCGTGCATGCGGGACGCCAGACGCCCGTGTACTTCGGGAGCGCGGTCAACAACTTCGGCATCCAGCTCCTCCTGGACGGCTTCCTGCACGATTCGGTCCCGCCCCAGCCAAGGAAGTCCGTGTTCAACGGCTTTACGCGGGAGGTTCCTGTGGATTCCGAAAAGTTTTCCGGACTGGTCTTCAAGATCCAGGCCAACATGGATCCCAAGCACCGGGACCGGATCGCATTCATGAGGGTCTGCTCGGGCCGCTTCTCCCGGGACATGCCCGTGCTCCATGCCCAGACGGGGAAGACAGTCCGGCTCTCCTCCTCGAACAAGCTGTTTGGGCGAGAGCGCGAGACCGTGGACAGCGCGCTTCCCGGGGACGTCATCGGCATGGTCGGCCACGACGCCTTCGGCATCGGAGACACCCTGACCGAGGACCGGACGATCCTCTTTGACGAGATTCCCAGGTTCCCTCCCGAGGTGTTCGCGTACATTTCAAACCCCAATCCCGCCGATTCAAAGAAATACCGGGCGGGGCTGGAACAGCTCCTGCAGGAGGGTGTGGTGCAGTCCTTTTCCGCCCGCCAGGCGCCGCCAGGGGCGACCCTGCTCGCGGCGGTCGGGCCACTCCAGTTCGAGGTCGTGCAATACCGGCTCAAGAGCGAATACGGGGCGGAGTCGAGGCTGGAGACGGCTCCCTGGACGGTGCTGCGCTGGGTGGACGACCATCCCGACCTGAAGGATCGCTCGGCGATCGTTCCCGCGACCGGGGTGAGCTTCGGCGCGGACAACCGCGAGAACCCCGTCGTGCTTTTTCCGAACGACTGGACGATGGGTTACTTCCAGGAGAAGAACCCCCAGCTCAAGATGCATGCCCTCCCGCCTGAGGTGGCTAGATCCTCCTGAACCTCCTCTGGCGTCGGATCGCGAGGAACCGTGCCAGCCCCCTGGGAAGCAGTTTGAGGAGGGCGACCACGAGCTTGTAGCGGAGGCCCGGGATCACGAAGAGGGTTCCCCGCTCCAGGCCACGCAACGACGCGTCCACGACAAAGTCCGCCCTCAGCCAGAGCATGCGCGGGACGGAGGTCCGGTCGTAGTCGATCCTATCGTGGAACTCTGTCACCGTAAAACCCGGGCACAGGGCCTGGACCGTGACCGGCGAACGCAGGTTGCGCAGCTCCATGTACAATCCTTCCGTGAAGACATTCATCCAGTGCTTCGTCGCGCTGTAGCTGACGCTTCCCGGCGCCGTCATGAACCCGGCCACGGAGGAGACGTTGATGATCGCGCCCTTCCTGCGCGGGACCATGCCCCGCAGGGCAGCATGCGTCAGCCGCATGGTCGCAAGGACGTGAAGCCGGTGCATCCGGTCCTGCCCGGCGATCTCGTTCCGGTGGAACAAGCCCATGCTGCCGAAGCCTGCGTTGTTGACCAGCAGGTCGAGCGTGTCGGCGGCCTCGATCCTGGCCTCGACGGCCTTCAATCCCGCGTCGTCGGCGAGGTCGGCCTGCAGGACCTCCACCCGGATGCCGTGCGCAGCCGTCAGTTCGCGCCCGAGTGATGCGAGCAGTTCCTTTCGCCTGGCAACGAGGACCAGGTCGAAGCCCCGGGACGCAAGCCG
>CAZGOX010000255.1:0-1553 GCA_964527955.1 uncultured Opitutaceae bacterium
CCATCACAGACGTCTTGACCGTCTTGATCGGGTTGTACTGGTAGTGCGGGGGCGAGGCCGGGCACGCCAGGTTGAAGATTTGGTCCACCTCGTACTTGAAGGGATCGATCACGTCATGCCGCACAAACTCGAAGTGGCCGTGCGACAGCAGGTGCGCAATGTTCCGCTTGCTGCCCGTGAACAGGTTGTCGACGCAGATGACCTCATTCCCGTCCTTGATGAGCCGGTCGCAAAGGTGGGAGCCGAGAAAGCCGGCGCCGCCGGTTACAAGTGTGCGCATGAGGGAAAGGCAACCTTGGAGACCCGTCCCTTAACACTCAAACTCATTCCTGACCGCCCGCCTCGTATCTCTCGATCCAAGCTCGGTGCCAGGGGCCGAAGTCGCCGGCCTCGATGTGCGCGCGGGCTTGTGCGGTCAGATCCAGGAAGAAATGCAGGTTGTGAAGGCTGAGGAGCGTGCCGGCCAGCATCTCCCCCGCCAACACCAGGTGCCTCAGGTAGGCGCGCGAGAATCGTGCCGTATAGTTGTCGATGCCCTCGACGATAGGGCGCGGATCGGAGCGGTACTTCAGGTTCCGCAGGTTGATCGGCCCGTCCGGGGTGAACACAAGGCCGTGCCTTGCGACCCGAGTCGGCATGACGCAGTCAAACAAGTCCACACCGAGCGCAATCATCTTGAGAATCTGGGGGGGCGTCCCGAGGCCCATGGTGTAGCGGGGCTTGTCGGCCGGCAGGAACGGCGTCGTCGCGGCGACTTGCTTGATCATCTCAGGCTCCGGCTCGCCAACGCTCACCCCTCCGATCGCATAGCCCGGGAAGTCCATGGCCGACAGTGACTCGGCCGCCTCGCGCCGAAGGTCGTCGAACGTCGAGCCCTGCACAATCGCGAACACATGGTGGCCCGCCGCAAGGAACCCATTCTCCCAGGCAAGTTCGAGGCACTGCGCGGCCCAGCGCTTGCTCCGCGCGACCGCCGCTTCGCATGCCTCCCGGGAACAGGGCCAAGGGGGACACTCGTCGAGCACCATGGCGATGTCCGAACCAAGGTCGGCCTGGATCGCCATGATCTCCTTTGGCCCGAGGAACAGGCTCGAGCCATCCAGGTGGGATTGGAATGCGACCCCGTCCTCACGCACCTCCCGAAGCTTTGCCAGGCTGAAGACCTGGAATCCTCCGCTGTCCGTGAGTATGGGGCCATCCCATCCCATGAACTTGTGCAGGCCTCCCAGCTCACGGATGAGCCCGCTTCCGGGCCTCAGGTTCAAGTGGTAGGTGTTCGCGAGCAGGATCTGGGTGCCGATTTCCCGCAGCTGGACCGGGGTCACCGCCTTGACCGTGCCCTGGGTCCCAACCGGCATGAACATCGGAGTCTCGACCATGCCATGGAGAGTCTGCAGCCGCCCCCGCCTGGCGGAAGTCGTTGGATCGGTATGGAGCAGTTTAAATTGGTCGGGCACGTAAAGGTATGGAGGGTTGGGGGGTGGGGGGGGGGGGGGTTGGGGGGGGGGGGGGGTGGGGGGGGGGGGGGTGGAAGAGAACGGCGGGGGGGCCAC
>CAZGOX010000255.1:1563-4073 GCA_964527955.1 uncultured Opitutaceae bacterium
CGCCAATTTATTTTTTGGTTGTTTGTGTTGGGGTGGGTTTTTCGCCTCCGGGGTGGGTTGGGGGGGGCTTCCCACAACAACCCCCCCCGGTAGGGGACCCAACCCGAGCCCAAACCAACCCTCCGTTGTCAGGGGCGGACGCTTGACCCTACTGTCAGGTAGAGGATAGAAGGAGTAAAGTGCTTCTCGTCATCGACAACTACGATTCATTCACGTACAACCTCGTCCAGTACTTCGGCGAGTTGGGTGTCGAGCAGCGCATTTTCAGGAACGACGAAATCACGGCCGAGGAGGCGATCAAACTGAACCCCGACCGCGTGATGTTGTCACCCGGTCCCTGTTCGCCCACGGAGGCCGGTGTGACGCTGGACATCATCAAGGCCTTCGCCGGCCGAAAGCCCATCCTCGGAGTCTGCCTTGGGCATCAGGCTGTGGGGCAGTACTTTGGGGGCCGGGTTGTGCGCGCCGGCCGCCTCATGCACGGGAAGACCTCCCCCATCCTGCACAAGAACACCGACATCTTCCAGGGCCTCCCCCAAGCCTTCCCGGGCACCCGCTACCATTCGCTTCTCGTCGAACGCTCGACGTTTCCCGCCGAACTCGAGATCACCGCGGAGACCGCCGAGGGCGAGGTCATGGGGCTCCGACACAGGGAGCTGCCCATCTGGGGAGTGCAATTCCACCCCGAGAGCATCGCCACGGCGCATGGGATGGACATCCTGAGGAACTTTCTCGCGCTCAACTGATCCCACCGTCCACCCCCGAACGGCCCCAACCACCATGCGCTGCCCCAAATGCACGTCCATTGAGGACAAGGTGATCGACTCCCGCATCAGCAAGGAGGGAAACACGATCCGCAGGCGCCGCGAGTGCCTCGAGTGCGGCCACCGCTTCACGACCACGGAAAACCTCGTCCGCGACGGCATGGCCGTCATCAAGCGGGACGGACGCCGCGAGGAGTTTGACCGCGAGAAGCTTGTCCGGTCGGTCCGCGCCGCCTGCCACAAGCGCCCGATCGACGTCGAGCAGGTCGCCATGCTGGTCGAGGACACGATCGACGCCCTCGAGGCCCAGTTCGAGAGCGAGATCCCGTCGCGCGCCATCGGGGAGGGAATCATGCAGCGCCTTCGCAGCGTCGACCAGGTCGCCTATGTCCGGTTTGCCAGCGTGTACAAGGAGTTCCGGGACGTCTCGGAATTCATGCACGAAATCAATTCCCTCGAGAAGAAGGCGGCCAAAACCTGAAGAGCGTCGTGCCCCTGCCCGACCGCGAAGACCTTCGCCGGCTGCATTTCATCAATGCGCTGTTCTCGCATGTGACGGGCCACGACCTCTACCTGGCCCAGCAGATCAAGGAGGCGATCACGTTCAGCCTTTCCGAGCTGGAGACCCAGGTCGCCGAGCACCCCGAGTCCGCCTCCAGGTTTGACGCCGCCTTCAACGCCTCGGCGGCGAAGCTTCTCGAAAACCTCTGCCGCGGCCTGCCGCGCCACGGATTCTTCCATTGGGACGCGAGCCGCACCCTTACCTCGGCCACTCCCCTCTTCGCCCGGGCCGAGATCATGGCGGGCCTCAAGGCGCTCGCGACCTACCGGGAGTCCACGTTCCTGGTCACTAACCTGAGGCCGGCCCTCCTTCCTCCCGACCGCCGGGCCACGCCGCGCCGGAAGCAGGCCTACGACGACACGCTTGCCTTCATCCGCGACCTGGCGGCGGCGCGCACCGCCCCCACGGCGAATCTGCAGTTGCTATTCCTGTAGCGCGGGGTTTCACGTTATCCCCATGGAAAAGACCCTTTTCCAGCGCATCATCGACCGCGAGATCCCCGCCCGCATAGAGCATGAGGACGATCTCTGCATCGCAATCCATGACATTCAGCCGCAGGCTCCGGTGCATCTGCTGATCATTCCCAAAAAGCCCATCGCCAGGGCCTCCGAGACCACCGGCGCCGATTCGGCGGTCCTCGGCCACCTCCTCGTCGTGGCCGGCCGCCTCGCGGCCAAGCTCCACCTTTCGGGAGGATTCCGACTCGTCATCAACAGCGGCCCGGACGCCTGCGAGAGCCAGCCCCACCTGCACGTTCACATGCTGGCGAAGAGGCAGATGACCTGGCCGCCGGGTTGACTACTGGCGGGCGAGGTCAACCGCAATCGTTTCGGCAACAGACTTTTCACAGCTTTCGATGCCGATGATTGCGTGGTCGGAATGCAAGATTAGGTCGTCAAATGAGCCGTACTGATATTGATAATCCGCCGAAAGCTGGACGATGTTCTTTACCTTCATCTTGTATCCGACAGCAAAAGTCTTGCGATAGATCTCCTGTTTGGTTTTCGCGTCGAGAAGCTCCGCATTGATCATGACCCACGGTTGGTACTGGTCCGAAAGCGGCGGCGATGCATAGCCAACGATACCGAAGCTTACGCAGAGGATCGCATCCGCGTTCACGCGGACCTCGGAAAAGTCGTCGCTCTTCTTGTCAGCAGAGAGTTTCGGCCATTGTCCCCTGACAA
>CAZGOX010000256.1:0-4049 GCA_964527955.1 uncultured Opitutaceae bacterium
GACCGTGATGACCGGCGACCGCGCCCTGCGCGCGGCACGAGTCTTATTCGGCGCCGCTTGCGTGGTGTACGGCGCCGCCCATTTCGCCTACGCAATCTATACGGCCACCATGGTGCCGGCGTGGCTTCCCGGTCGCACGGCAATCGCGTATCTTACCGGGGCCTGTCACGCCGCAGCCGGCATCGGCCTTCTCCTTGGGATCCTTCCACGCCTGGCCGCAACCCTCGAAGCCATCATGATGGGTCTTTTTGGTGTCCTGGTCTGGTTGCCGAGTTTTTTCGCGCACCCCGTGCCTGTTTGGGCGTCTCCAACGCAGAACCAAGGGTCGGAGACTCTCCTGACCTTCCTTCTGGCGGCGTCCGCGTGGATCGTCGCTGCATCGTCAGCGACTGGCCAAGGAAATTGCCGCAGGCTGGAGACCGTCACCTGAGGCGACCACGGAGATCGCACCTTTTTCCCCCGTAGACTGGAGGATCATCAGGCCGCGCCCTTGGAAGGCGCGGTGGCGGGGCGTTTGGACGGGTTCGCAGTTGGATACGTCCCCATTGCCAATTCCGAGCATCCGGACCGGGCCGCTCAACGTGAAGTCGATCTCAGAACCCGCATCGGGAATTCGCACGCCTTTCTCGTCGACGACGTCATATTCGATCTGCGCAACATCCTTACCATCCGCCGCGATCTGGGTCACGTCAGCATGCAATTCCATCCGACAGGGGGCTCCCGCTGTCCGGAGCTCAAATTCACATGTCTCGTGTCCTTCCTTCCGTCCCACGGCCTTCAAGATGCCCTTGGAAAACGGAAGCTTCCATCTCAGCACCCCCTCCTTGGAGTCCGCTGTGGCTTCGGAGCCAATCTTGAACCCGTTCAGGAACAGGGTCACTTCAGGGCAATTTGTGTAGCAGGATACGATGAGGGGAGCGTTGTCCGGCCAGTTCCAGGTTTCCTTCCCAACTGGCTTGCTGGTGTCTGCTTCCGGCTTCTGGGCGTCGCCGGCCTCCTCGGCGCAAAGGTAGACCATGGGCTTTTCACTCCATAGGCTCTGGCGGAAACGTCCGAGGGGCTTGATGAATCCACACAAATCCAGGAGGCCGTCTGGATTGGCCCGAGCCGGCCACGGCCGTGCCTCGCCCAGATAGTCGATGCCGGTCCAAAGAAACTGGCCGCAAACGGCGGCGTTGTCGCGGACCGCAATCCAGGCCGAATAGGAGTGGCTGTTCTCGCTGCCGTAGATGAATCGTTCCGGATATTTGAGATGGTCCGAGGCGTACCGGTACTCCTGATAATTGTACCCGGCAACGTCCAGAATCTGCGCAAACCCCGCGGCATTCGACATCTCCACGGTTGCCAGGGCGGCCGTCACCGGACGTGTGCGATCAAACCGCTTCACCTCCTCGACCAGTGGCCTGCCCCATTTGACCATGTCCGATGCCGGCGGATTGCCCGGCCGGAAATTCTTCCCGAGCACCGGGTCGGTGAACGGATCGTTTGCGCCGTCGATCTCGTTGCCGATGCTCCACATTATGATGCTGGGGTGGTTTCGATCGCGCAGCACGATATCCCGGATGTCGCGCACCGACCATTCCCCGAATTGCTCGCTGTATCCGTAGCGGCTCGGAACTCCCACATTCCAGCCTTCGATCCATTTGTTTTTTGCCGGCGTGAACTCGTCAAATGCCTCGTCCATGACCAGGAAGCCCATCCGGTCGCACAGATCCAGGAACTCGGGAGCCGGCGGATTGTGGCTTGTTCGGATGGCATTTACGCCCAGCGCCTTCAATGCGAGCAGGCGCCGCTCCCAAATGCGCACGGGTATTGCCACGCCTACGCTGCCGCCGTCCTGGTGTATGCATACGCCCTTCAATTTCACAGGGACGCCGTTGAGCGAGAAGCCCAGGTTCGGATCGAATCCGAGGGTCCGGATCCCGAAGCTCGTGAAGGCGTCGTCTGTTTCGCCCTGGTCGGCAACATGGCTGTGCAGGCTGTAGAGCCGGGGCTCTTCCAGCGACCAGCGTTCGGGCCGGGGCACCTCCGCTTCCTGCGCCAGACTTGCCTCGGTGCGGCCGTCTACCCGGGACTTGGTGGTGACCGTGGCCGTCACACTCCCGCTCGGGTCGAGCACCTCGGACACAAGGGTGAAGGTCTTGGGCTCGCTCGAGTCATTCTGCACCTTGGTCTCGATGTGGATCGAAGCGGCTCCATTTTCCGCCACCTGGCTCGTCACCGCCGTCCCCCAATGGGCCACATGGAGGGAACTCGTCACACACAGGCGCACATTGCGGTAAATGCCCGAGCCGGTGTACCAGCGTGAGTCGGCGGTGCGCGAGTGGTCGACGCGGACGCATAACACGTTGTCGGCGCCGCCAAATCGCACTGCCTGGCTAATGTCGCAGATGAAGCTCTCAAAGCCGTAGGGCCGCGCGCCGACAAGGAAGCCGTTTAGCCAAACCTCGCAATTGTCATAAACGCCGTCGAATTCGGCGGTCACGCTCCTGCCCGCGTCCGCCGCGCTCACTTGAAAGTGACGCCGGTACCATGCGATGCCTCCTGGTGCAAAGCCGTTGCCGCTTCCCAGGCCTGGCTCGAAGGGCCCCTCGATGCTCCAGTCATGGGGAACGTTGACGATCCGCCATCCTGAATCGTCAAACATGGGCTCCATGGCGGCGGGCGACTCCCCGATGCGAAAACGCCAATCGGGATCAAGGTTCACGTATTCCCTGGCGGCGTCCGGCTTGCCGGGAGGCATGCCCACTTCGCCTTCCGAGGCGCGTGAAATGGCGGTCGTAAACGCCAGGCATGTGAGGCAGGACAGCAGGGCTTTATTCATGATTTGGGATGCGGCTCTCAGCGGATCGGCAAGAATCGCTGGCAGAACGGAGGGGGAACGGGGACCGGGTCTCCAGTTTGGGACAAGCGACCCGAGTCAGGGTCAATCCATAGGGGTCAGGTTGCAAGAGTTCCCCTGGGCCGATCCATGGGGCCAACCTGACCCCTTGGGCGCATCTTCGCCCAAGTGGTCATGCTCCCGGCCAGCTTACCTGCAGCCCGGCCGGAGGTGTCGCGCCACCTTGGCTGGGACAATCTCAACCGGAAATGCAAAGTAGCCGCGGTCCCGGTACATCGCCACCCCTGCCTCCACAAGACCGCGGACAAATTGGGCGGTGCCGATCCGGTGGCAGGCTTCAATCTGCCGGATTGCGTCCCGCAACTCCGAGGGAAGACGGACGGTAATCTGAGCATTGAGACCAGTCGCACGCACAAGTCCTTCTATTCATGGGGGCTGCCCTCGTCGAACGAAGAAAGCTCCGGATTTTCGGACCATCGCCGTCCTGACAAAGAGAGCACCGACGAGTCAGGAAATGGGGGCGCAAGCTGGGAAAGACGCGCAGGGCCGCATCAACGGGCCAGGTACCTCCCGGCAAGGTGAAGGACTCTGTGGGCGCTGATCCGGATCTTCGCGCGTTTTCGCAGCCCACGGATATTTTGCGGATCGGACACAAAGTCCCGCAGCTCCTCCGCTACCTGCCCAAGGCTCCTTGCCCGCGAGATTGAGGAAATCAACTCACGGTCAGGAGCAAAGTAGCCGGCATTGAAAAGCAGGATGAAGGGCGCAACGGGTACCGCGCGCCGGTACAGGCACTGCCAAAAGACCTGCTTTCGAAACTCCCCACCCGTGATCTTGTGACTTTCGCAAAATAGTTCTTCGAGGGTCTTTGAGGTGGAGGACATGGTGACAAGGCACAGGCATCCTTGATGCGGTGGAGACGCGGCACACACTGCCGCAGGTCATTTGCCATCTTGCAAGTTAATGCAGTGCTTTGCAGTGCAACGACTGCGTAACACGTCACTTGAGATCTTGGGATTCGTCGCTACTCTCAAGGCACTTAGTCCTGTACTGGGTGGCCCTCCCGGAGGGACGCCCGGGGAAGGGCAAATCATCCCGATGCGAAATGTAGAAAAACCCAGAGTGGTCGCAATCGGAGCTTCGACAGGAGGCCTGGACGCCTTTCGGAAGCTCATCGAAAACCTGCCGGTCGATACGGGCATGGCCT
>CAZGOX010000257.1:0-2205 GCA_964527955.1 uncultured Opitutaceae bacterium
CCTGCAGCTTGAACATTTGTCGGCGTCGAAGCCGAGTTGGGGGCGGTGAAGCCGCGATTCCGGGTTGTGGCACCAGGGGCACCGCAGCGGGCAGCCCTTGAGAAATACCGTAGTCCTCACGCCGGGCCCGTCGTGAAGCGCGGCGCGCTGGATGTCGAAGACGATGCCGAGGGGGGATGGCCTCCTACTCATGGCAGGTCCTCCTCAGCACATCCTCCTGGGCCCCCCGCGGCAGGTCGATGAAGCGGGCGCTGAAGCCACCGACACGGACCATGAGGTGGCCCCATTGGCCGGGGTCCCTCATGGCGGCCTCCAAGTCGGACTTGGAGACGACCGTGATCATTGCCTGGGTGCCGCCCCGCTCCCAATAGGTGCCGAGCAGGGCCTCGAGGCCCGGGCGGGACCGCCCGAACATTTCCCGGGAAAACTTCATGTTCTGCACGGACCCCGCATGCAGGCCCGGGTCCAGCTTGACCAGGGAGTTGAGAAACGCGGTGACTCCCTGCCGGTCCGCGCCGGGCGCCGGATTGTTCCCGTTCGTGAGAGGTTCGCCCGAGCGCCGTCCATCAGGGGTGGCGTGGGTGGTCTGGCCGAAGACAACGTTGGTCCAGTTGTTGATGATCACGACCAGGTAGCTGTGCAGGCCCACGCGGGCCGCCTGCTCGCTCGTGAAGCGGCATACGTGGTTGTGCACGCGCTGCGCCATCGAGTCGGCCCCGTCGTCGTCATTGCCATACTTGGGCACGGCGAGCAGCTGGCGCCGGATGGACTCGTTTCGGGCGCCCTTGAAGTCGGCATCGCAGGCTGCGACCAGCTCCCCGAGGCCGAGCTTGCGCCGGAGGAACACGAGCTCGTCGATCGCCCGCAGCGAATCCGAGGCGGTGATGTTCCCGTAGGTCTCAAGCGTGCCCCCGAGATAGCGCACCCCTCCGGACAGCATCGGGCGCGCGCGGTCGATGCAGTCGGCGTAGAGGGCGCTCGCGAACAGGTAGCAGGCCTCGCGGCCGGCTACGTCGTACTCGATCCTTTCCTGCAGCGCGCAGGCGGCCACGTGGTGCTCCACCTGGGCCGCGTAGGCATCCCAGACCTGCTCGAAGCTCCCCAGCTCCGCGGGTGCCGGGGCTGCGGGTCCCGTCCTGGACTTCCCCCAAGGATCGGTTCCTTCGTGCAGTGCAGCCTCCAGGCACTTGGCGAGATTGATCACCCCGTTTGGGGATCCGAGGGAGCGCCCGCCGAGCACGTACTCGCCGCAGCCGAAGGGGTGGTACTCAACGGCCTCGGCCTCGGAGACTTGGAAGGCCTTCGCGACGGCGGGGATGTTCACGTCGTCATTGTAGAGCATGGGGAACGTGGCGCCCTCGCCGAGGACGGTGAGAGCCTTGGCCATGAGTTCCGGATTCTGGCCGTCGTAGAAGCGCAGGGAGAGCTGCGGCTGGTTGAGCCTGACCCGGCGGGTGGCCTCCATCGCAAGAAGGGCAAAGCGGTCGCTTGCGGACTCATCGGGGCGGCCCCTGCCGCCGATGTACACCCGGTTGTTGTATTGGTTGTCGTACGCCTTCATCAGGCGCCACCAGCCCTCGATGAGCCGCAGGGCTCCCGGCTCGTCGAGTCGGCCGGCAGCGAGGTCGGCTGCGAGAAGGGGCCCAAGGTACACGTCGGCCCTGCCGTAGTTCCATGTGCCGGAGTGGAGGGCGTAGAGCCAGGCCAGCTGGATCGCCTCGTGGAGGGAGGCCGGGGGCCCCGACCGGAGGGTTTCCAGGCTTTGCCGGATCGTCTCGAGCTCCCCGCGCCTCCCTGGGTCGCTCGTGGCGGTGGCGAGGGATTCCGCCTGGCGGGCATACCTCTCGCACGAATCCAGGATGAGCCCGAGGGCGCCTACCGTGCTCCTGAGATAGGTCCTTCCCTCCCCGTCGGCCGACAGCTCCCGTTCGCGGGCCTCGTCGATCAGCCCGGGCAGGCCGACACGAATGAGGCGCCCGTAGTCGAGCACCGTGCCACCGATGCGGTAGAGGGGAAATGCGATGGCGCTGTCCGAGGTGTAGGCGTCGCTTGGGAGCGTGCGGGCGAGTTCCGGCGGATAGGCGGCGCGGGTCCTCGCCTCCGTGGTGCGGCTTCGCCAGTACGCCAGCATTGCTTCCGCCTTCGCCGCCGTCTCAGGGTTGATGTCGGGCCGCTTGAGCACCTCGAGGACGGCGCCCTCGCGGC
>CAZGOX010000257.1:2215-4049 GCA_964527955.1 uncultured Opitutaceae bacterium
GGCAGGCGTAGCCCAGGCCACCGGGCTCCGGGCCAAAGCTGACGAGCGGATAATAGACCCTGCCCGCAAACAGGTCGCCCTCCCCGATCGGCTGCAGGCACGCCGGGAATTGCACGCTCAGAACCGCCAGCTCGCGAACGGCCGGAGGCTCCCCCTCGTGTTCACGGTGCGCGGCCGTGATGGCAAATTCGAGCGAGAGCGGGTCGGGGAAAAGCGGCGCAAAAGGCAATCCTTCCAGCGAAGCCTCGAGGGACAGGTCGGGAAAGCAACGCATGTCCATGGCGGGAATGGGGTCAGTGGCTGCTCTTGTAGCGCGAGGATTCGCCGCGCCTTTGCATGACCTCGGGATAGGCCCGGGTCGGATCGGCGTAGCGGTTTCCGCCGCGATCGACGCCCCGGGCCAGGTACACGTGGTGCATCCCGTCGAAGCGTGACTCGTTGAATTTCACCCGGGACGGGCAGAAGCGCAGGGTCCATCCGCAGCGCCGGATCTGGGAGGTGTTCGGCTCCGAGCCGTGCTGGATGCGCGCGTCGTGCAGCGAGGCCTGGTTGGGTTGCAGTTCGAGGTACACCCGGTTGGCATCGGCCCGCTGCTCGCGGAGGATTTCGGTGCCGAAGACGGAGGTGCGCGAGTCGACCTCGGCGTAGTCGCTGAAGCCCCTGCGCCCCGTGTTGTGCGAGCGCGGGATGACCATCATGCAGCCGTTGGCTCGGGTGGACGGATCGATGGCGAGCCAGAGGGTGCACACTTCCATCGGCTCGATCTGCCCTGCCCAGTACGCGCTGTCCTCGTGCCAGGGCACGCGCTTGCCGTTGCCCTTGGGCTTGCAGATGAAGTGGGTCGAAAAGAGCGCGATGTCGGGGCCGACGATGGGTTCGACAAGATCGAGAATGGCCGGGTCGAAGGCCCATCCAAGCAACTCCGGATGCATGAAGTGAGGGACGTCCATCGACTCCGGGCGCTCGCCCGGAGGGAGATCGCCGAGCAGCTTCTCAAAGAAATCCTTGAGCGCGGCGAAACGCGGCTCAGGCAGCACCGGCTTTGCGAAGATGAGGTAACCTTCGTCGCGGAAGCGGGCGACCTCGGCGGCGCCGAGGCGCAAGGGATGGGCTGGAAGGGGTTTCATGGACTACAGTTGGTTGATATTAAGCACTGGCTGCATTTGTGTCCCGGATGGGTCCTCTCCGGTCGCTTTTCGTTCGCAAAGCCTCACACAGTCGACCTTCGAGAACCCATCCGGGACACAAATGCGACCAGTGCCTGATATTGCCTGGGATTGAAGATAGTCGCTTTCACCTGGGATGTCTTGCTGTGGGTTGATTCGATAGTACGGTACATTGATGCAGCGCCTCAGATTCTCGGCCCTCGACCTGCAGCAACCCCACTTCCACTGCGCATGGACCCAGGTCGGGATCGGCGAGCGCACCTTCAGGCACACGCACGACTTTCCCGAGATGTTTCTCGTCACATCTGGAGGGTGCCTGCACCGCGTGAACGGCGGGAGCCAGGAGCTGGCGGGCGGCGACCTGGTCTGGATCGAGGCCGACGACGCGCATGACTTTGAGGGATTGGCGCCGGGCGGGGTACAATTCATCAACCTCGCGATCGAGCCGGGCTGGTGGGCCGGCTTCCGGAGCCTCTTCTCCCCTACCTGCGATCCGGCATCAAGCAGGGTCTCGCGGGCCCCCACGGTTTGCCGTTTGAAACCGGGTGAGTTCAGCAGGGTCGAGACCGCCCTCCGCGCTCTGCGCATGGGCCGTCCATTGGAGGACTGGCTGCTGATCCTGGCGCTCCGCGAGGCGCTTCCGGCCATTCTTCGAGGACAGGGAGCGG
>CAZGOX010000258.1:0-3996 GCA_964527955.1 uncultured Opitutaceae bacterium
GTCCCAACTGGCGTTACAAACTCTTACGTACGTTGTACTGTGGCAATGAATACGATCTGGTAGTGATGGCTGCGGAGCATGATCTGGAATTCTACGGTGGCCCGCTGTTTGCATTAGGTGAGGCATGGAAGGCCGCTGATCTGCGCAAGGCGGGGGCTGAGCATGAGGAGGCGTGGCGGCGTGGCATGGGTCTGTAATGCCGCTTGGTGGTCGTTGCGCCGTCCCGGCTAAATTTGGAAATGTTTGATCGTGGACGTACAGTTGAGGGTGACTCACGTGCTCGTAGTTAATGCCGTGGCGTGTAAGGTTTGGTGCGGAACCATGGTGGCCATTTTGGTAGCAATGCGGAGGGGGAACTGTTATTCGTAAAACGCCAAACTTTCGGGTCTGGCGATTGGGAGATAATTATTATGTCCTACGTAGCACAGTGCGCCAAAATGCTTCTCAAAATGGCGGGATTCGGCGCTTTCGCGTTTTCTACCGCCTTCTGTTCAGAAGAGCCGCGATCATCGTTGATCGTCCAACAGCCAATTTCTCAAACGATTGCCAGTGGGAGCACAGTGGTTTTCTCGGTCACCGGGGTGCCTGGTGCAACCTACCAATGGCAGCTTAATGGAGTGACAATTGCAGGGGCCACAGGGCCGCAGTTGGTAATATCAGGCGCTACAGCCGCAAATGCAGGGAACTACACGTGTTGGGTAACGGTGAATCTTCCGCCAATTGATGGTGAGCCAGATATCGGGCTTGCGGCCCTTAGTGCGCCGGCGAGCTTGATGATCGCAGGCGGAACGGGCGGGGTCCAACTCATTGGGCGACTAATAAACTTTTCCGGACTCGCTTTTGCTGGCCTAGGGAACCCGCCGCTAACACTTGGTTTTGCAACTCAGACCAGCGACAAGTTCCCAATCGGACAGGTGCTGTTAATCCGTGCCGTCGGCCCGGCCTTGGCGCAATCGCCTTTCAGCGTGCGAGGGATGCTGCCGGATCCGCAATTTAAGGTTTTTGCAAACAGCAATTTCCTTGGTGGAAATAACCCTTCGGATGGGGGCCTTGATATCGCAGAGATTTCAACGGGCGCGTTCACAATCCCGTCCGGAGGCCCGGATGCCTGGCAGCTTCGGTCTTTTGCACCTGGCACATATACCGTACAGGTGAGTAGCATTGGTGGCAGCACCGGTACTATCTTAGGCGAAGTATACGACGATACGCAGAGCAATGTGATTACGCCCACCTCAGCTAGCCTCGTGAACGGATCATGCCTTTCGAAAGTAAACAGCAATAGTATGATAACCGTCGGTTTCGTGCTCGGCGGATCCACTTCAAGGACATTACTGATTCGTGCTGTCGGTCCCAGCCTTGCAGCGGCACCCATAAATCTGGCGGGCACGATGGCAGATCCGCAAATGGTTCTCTTTTCGGTCGGAAATAATCAAGAGACCATCCTGGCAACCAACTCTGGCTGGGGTGGCGACTCGCAAATTGCTGCAGTAGGAAGTTCTGTATTCGCCTTTCCCCTGGTCAATGCCGCGAGCAAAGATTCCGCGATTCTAATTACGTTGCCCCCAGGCATGTACACTACGCAGGTGTCCAGCGTGGCGGGCGTTGCGGGGGTTGTGCTGGTTGAGATATATTTAGTGCCGTGATTGATTCTGAAAAGTGAGGGGCTGCGGCAGGAGCAGACAGCGAGCATCGGGTAACATCAACACAGGCGGCGTTGCGTATTCAAAGGGTTCCTTCGTGCTCGTGTTCATGCGATGACAGAGTGACATGATTGACTGTTGACATGTTGAGACAAGAGTGTACAGATGGGGTGTGATTTGATCCCATGAAGAAAAACTCTCCGAAAGTTGGAATAGTTACTCCTGAGGCAATCGCTCAGAAGGCGACCAAAATGCCGTGGAAAGAAAACGCACGGGTTGACGTCTTCCCCTATGAAAAGGCTATTCTGGAACTACGTGAGAGGGGGTACAGCTACGGCGAGATCGCCACTTGGCTGACTAAGGAAGTCAATGCCCCGGTGAAGAGGGGGCAGGTCTACTACGTCTGCCAGATGGTGGCGGCTGAAAAGGAGGAAAAATTCAAAGAGGCGGAGGCTAGGGGAGAGGCGCGAATCCTGCCGAATCTCAATTTGAGCGCTGAGGAAGCCGAACGTAGAGCAAAGGAGCAGGATGATCAGCGGCGGCGGAATTTGCCGAAAGGGAAGGTGAGGAGGTGAACGCGGAGATTTTGTCCGAGGAAGAGCGGCCGATGCGGATTAAGGAGGTCGCGGGTTGGCTCGGAATTTCAGCAAAGACGGTCCGCCGGCGGATCGACAGCGGCGAAATTGAGTCGGTCAAAATGGGCGGGCTCCGGGTGGTGCCGAGGCGCAATTTCAGAGCTTACTGGCACAGAATAAATCAATCGGGAGGGCAACATGTATAAGCGCGTTTTCAGACAGAAGGGGAGTCGGGTCTATCGGGCGCGGTATCGGCTCAGCAATGGCCCGCAAATCCACGACGTTTCGTTAAAAACGGACAAGAAGCACGTGGCAGAGGCCAAGCTGAACAAGCTCATCCGCGAGGAAGAGGAGGGCCTTGCAGGGCTGCTGGCACCCAAGGCGCTGCGGGATGGTGCGCAACGACCGATTGCGGGGCACCTGGCGGACTACGTGGCGCATTTGTCGGCGCTGTCTCGCACGCGAAAGCACCTGGCCTACACCCAAAACCGCATCCTGCGGGTGTGCGAGGCTTGCAGATGGCTGCTTCCGCGCGACATAAATGCCGACGGATTCGACCACTGGCGGGCTGCTCAGACCTCATTGGGGCCAAAGACCTGCAATGAATATCTCGGGCACCTATCGGCCTTCCTGACCTGGATGGAAAAAAACGGCAGGATCGCTCGGAATCCGCTTATGACCGTTTCCAGGGCCGAGACCAGGGGGCTTGAGCGATGTGTGCGCCGCGCCTTATCGGAGGCCGAGGCTGCCGGTTTGATTCAAACGGGTGGATACCGTGGGCTGGCCTATTTTCTGGCCATTTACACGGGTCTGCGGCGGGGAGAAATCAAGTCCCTGCTCTGGATTGACCTGCATTTGGACGTGCCGCGTCCGTTCATTGCGGTCCGGGCTGCGACAACCAAGAACAAAAAGACCGCGACGCTTCCGCTGGTGCCTGAGCTCGTGGTGGCGTTGAGGACCTTCCGGGATCAACAGGAAGTCGCAACGGGCAAGGTCTTTCATCGTGGCGTTCCCACCGCGAAAATGCTCAGGCGTGATCTTGCTGCCTGCGGCATCCCCTATGAGGACGAACTGGGCCGTCGAGTAGATTTCCATGCGCTGCGGTACACGTTTGCGACGATGCTCAACCGGTCGGGGGTGACGCCTCGCGCGGCGATGGAGTTGATGCGGCACAGCGACATGAGGCTGACGACGAAAACCTATACCGATTCGACGGCGCTGCCTCTCTTCGATGAGATGGAAAAGCTACCTTCCCCACTGGCTTCCCCAAAATTTGCCAAGACCTGTCAAAACGTGGGAAAGCCTGTCCAAACGGAGTTGCTACTGCAACGTGCGGAATTCGTTGTTTTCCCAGTGAAAGAGAGTGCTTTGGGCATGGCTGTCCCAAGTTGGGACAGTGGGGAAATGGCGGAGAGGGAGGGATTCGAACCCCCGGTACCTTTCGGCACACCTGATTTCGAGTCAGGCGCAATCGACCACTCTGCCACCTCTCCTGGGATAATTGTCGCGATGAGATAGGTAAATCGGCGGGCTATCAAGCATCCCCGTAAAAACATGGCAACTTTTCCTTTGGTGGCGCGTTAACCAGATCCGAGCAATTTGCACATCCTTGCATCGCAGGCACGGTTGTCGACGGCCGCAGCCATGACACGCCCGATCTCGGGCTGACCTGGCTGGGCTTCCTATCCGGTGGATCAAGGACAGCATTGTCGGGCTCGGGGTATGAGACTACAAAGATGGCCCGCCATGAGTGAGCCCCCGTCCGGGGGCGAGTCGAATGG
>CAZGOX010000259.1:0-3992 GCA_964527955.1 uncultured Opitutaceae bacterium
TTCATGGCTGTCCTGAACCAACTGCTTCTATAAGATAGCACCGATAGGTTTTGGTTCCATGGGGTGTTCACCGCCTTTGTGAGGGTCCCCTATTCGCGGCCGAGGCGGGGCAGGCCCGAAACGGCGAATACGAACGCCAGTGCGGCTATCCAAGGGGCCAGCTCGTGCGGGGCCGCAAAGGTCGCGATGAGCAGGGATGCGAGGACGGCGAGCGACTTCCCGGGCTTCCCGCCGCCCGACGGGGTGCGGAGGCAGATGCCGGTGGCGGCAGCCAGCAGCACAACGGTGAGAAGGTTGAGGATATCAGGCGTAGTCATACAAGGGTTCATCGTTCCAAACGACCGGCCAAAGTAGCGGGCAATGACCCCGCCCAGGCCTTAGAAGGTGCCCTTTGGGGGGCTATGAACGCCCGCGAGCCACCCGGCAGCGGCGCGCGCGGCGTCGGCGTAGGTGACCGGGTCCTGATTTGAGATCCGACGGGTCTGGAACAGGCTGAGGAGGAGCAGGTTCCATCCGATGGCTATCACCAGAACACCGACCAGCAGACTCCGCAAGGCAGGCCGCGCCCGGACTGCGGCCAGGAGGGCGGCCAGGCCGACCATGCAGAAGAATGTCGCCGCATCGAAGGCCCTGTTTCCAAACGACGAGCCAAACCACCATGTCGGCCATGCGGCGTTCAGGACGGTGCATAGGGCGAGCGAGAGGGTCCACGGCCAGGCCCATGGCCGTCGAAGCGACCAGCCGAGGAAGGCAAGGATCCCCACAAGGAGGAGGGGATGCCAGTAGAACCATCCATGCCGGGGTGAAAAAAGCACGTCGACGAGGCGGATGTGGGAGAAGTCGAACTGCTCGGAGCCGTAGGTGTACACGATCCATGACCCGAAGAGGAGCTTCCACGCGACCAGCTGCACGGTGGCGGGCCCTGCCGCGCCGAGCAACAGCGACGACAGTGCCCGCCACGAGCGAAGGTCGCGGAACAGGACTGCGGCGGGAAAAACCAGGTACACCGCGGCGACATTTCGGGTGACGACGAGCAGGGCGCTGCAAAAGCCGAGTGCGAGCCAGGCGCGCCGGCGGCGATCGCCCCGGGAAATCCGCAGCGTGAGCCAGAAAACTGCCATCGCGAGGGCGAAGACCTGGTTATGGCTGAGCGAGACGCGGGCCGTTTGGTAGTAGGCGAGCGGGCTCGCGAGCCAGACGGCCAGGACGGCCACCGCAGCGGGAGCCTGGGGAACCAGCCGCCGGATGATGGCAGTCGCGAGCACGAGGCTGGCGGCGGCGTACAGCAGCTGGCCAAACCATACCGCGAGGAGGAAGATGGGTTCAAAGCCCGTCGAGCCGGCCGGAGCGAGCGCCCTGGCTGCGAGAAAGAAGGGCAGGCTTCCCAGCGCCCAGCCGGGCGGGTATCGGTTGGGCAGCAGGCCGGTGGCCGTACGGCCCTGCGCGAGCCATGCTTCCCGGGCAGGCTCGTTGAGCGTGGCGCAGCGGGCCACCTGTTTCGAGAAGTCGAGGTCATGGTCCATCACGACCGCCGGAAGCCAGACGTAGTAGAGCGTGTCGTCCGAGCCCTGCAGCATGGGGACCCGGGCCCCACCGAACATGTCCCACGACTTCCAGGTCAGGCTGGCCGCGGCAACTGCGATGCACAACGCCGCCAGAAACCAGGCGCCCCGCGGCCCATGGCCAATTCCGTGCTGGACCGGCGTCGGCGGGGATACTCCATCCATAGGGCGTGGAAAGGTCTGGGGCAGGGCTCCCGGGTTTTCAAGGGACAAGCGCGGCTCGTCGCGGGGCGGGAACTGGGTGCATTTGGACAAGCTGCCTCACGAAGGCGTTTCGAGGTAGGGACGGGCGGCCCGCCCGTCCGGGAACTACGAATGGGCCTGAAAGTATGCCCGGACGCCCGGGCCGGGCGTCCCTACCCGATTTCAGTCAAATGCACCCAGTTCCCGGGTCGGGCTTGGTTGACAATACTGTCCGTGTCGGCAAGTACGTCGTGCTCCCGTGGAACCAGCTCCCGTGGAATCGACAGAAAGAAAACTGCTCCGCGGGTGGTTGGTCGTGTGCGCCTTTCTTGGCGCCGCGCTTTGCCTGTCAAGGCTGGTTGAGATCCCGGAGCGCAGCGCGTTGCGCGGTTACGACAACACGTTCAACTACCTCTGGCTGCGGTCGGCGATGGTCGATCACGACTGGGATTTCCGCAACGACCTCGAGGTGTGCAACACGCTGCCGCCCGCCTACC
The DNA here is from genome assembly GCA_964527955.1 of uncultured Opitutaceae bacterium. Classification (GTDB taxonomy): domain Bacteria; phylum Verrucomicrobiota; class Verrucomicrobiia; order Opitutales; family Opitutaceae; genus Palsa-1447. Next base: position 2,243 of record CAZGOX010000259.1, read on the forward strand.
GCGCTGCGGCGCTGGCCTTGCCGAGGACCCAGACCGGCCATATTCCCGACAAGTACGGGATCGGCTGGTCCGTGGTCACGCTGCCGTTTTACCTGCTGGCGGACGCGATCGTGGCGCTTGGCCGGTGGTTCGGACTCTGGAACCTGCAAAGGGACGGCTTCAACCCGGTGTACCAGGTCTGCATCCAGATCGGGCATGTCGCGCTGGCCGTGGCTGCGCTAAGCCTCGCGACGCGGACGGTGGGGGATTGGATCGGCGACCGCGTGGCTGCGGCGGCGGCCGTGTTGCTGGTCTGGGCGGCGAGCCCGTTGGTCTACTACCAGGCGGTTGATGTCGGCATGAGCCACGGCGCGGCGTTTTTTGCCGTTGCGCTCAGCGCGTATTCGCTGGGCCGGGCGCGGCAGGATCCGTCCTCCGGATGGGGACCACGCTGGTGGTTCCTCGCGGGGGCGGGGTGGGGGCTGGCCGCAGTTTCCCGCTTTGAGCTGGGCGTGTTCGGGCTGTTGGCGGCCTGGATCTGGGGACAGCGCGCGCTGCAACGGAGGGGCGTCGTTGGCCCGGTTGGATGGTTTTTCGCGGGAGCGGCCCCGCTCCTCCTCCTGCAGGGGTGGGCGTGGCATGTCGTGTACGGGCGGTGGCTCGTCTTCAGCTATGGCGCGGACGGCGAGTCGTTTCAATGGGCCGCGCCGCAGGTGGTTCCCTCGCTGTTTTCGCCGTGGCACGGGCTGTACTACTGGCATCCGTTTCTCCTCATCGCGACCGCGGGGCTGGTTTGGTGGGCATGGGAGAGGCGCGGCGTTGCGTGCGTCCTGTGCGCCGCATTCGGGGCCATTGTTTACATCCACGCGGCGTGGTGGTGCTGGTGGTTCGCATCGTCGTTCGGCAATCGCTCGTGCGACGCGGGCCTCCTGCCCCTGATGGCGGGCGCAGGCTGGTTGTGGCACCGGGCCGGGGGCCGATGGAGGGCGTTGCTCCTTGGGTGTGGCCTCGCGGCAGGGGTCTGGAATTTTTATATCGTATTGCTCTACAGGGTCTCCGCCATTTCCCACAGGGACCCTGTGAGCTGGCTGCAAATGGTCCAGGCCGCGGAAAAGCTGCCCGGCCTGCTGCGGTTTTAGTGCGGATTCTCCCTCAATTGCTCGCCTATTCCGCCGAAGTAAGTAGTTATAACCAAGTGATTATGAAGCATCCGCGTTCCCACCCCGGGCGTGATGCCTGCCCCAAGTCGGGTTCCCTAAGACGGATTCTGACGCTCGCCATTGCCGTGGCGATGGGCGGGGTTGTTGTCCGTGCGGAAAGCGGGACCATCCCGGATCCACCGGCGGGAGTGGTCGAGGCCGGCACGCCGTCCTTCATTGTCCTCGGTGCGGATTCCCTTGGGTTCAGCACGGCGCCCTCGGACCTGCACGTACTGCCGGACGGAAGGATTCTTATAGCCTCACAGCGCGAGATCGCGATCGGGGACGGCGTCCGTTGGGAGACGTTTCAACAGGCCGCCGACGAGGCCGGATTCATCTACGGACAGGTTGCCGTGGACGAGGACGGCAAGATCTACGCCGGCATCAACCGGTCCATCGCACGGATCGAACTCGGGGAGGATTCCCACTGGCGGTTCGTGCCCGTCCTCAAGGTTCCCTACGACGATCCGTACGGGCATGTGGTCCAGTTCTCCGACACGTGGCTCTGGTATTCAGGGGGCGGCGCCGTGATCTCATGGCGGCCCGGAAAGCCGCTGCGCACCTCGGGATTG
>CAZGOX010000260.1:0-3990 GCA_964527955.1 uncultured Opitutaceae bacterium
AGATCTCGTTGGCGAGGAGAAACACGTTGATGATCATCGAGACCTGCACGATGGCGCGGAGGATGAGCAGGCTGTGGTCCGAAATCATGAGGCGCTCCCCCATCCGCCACGTGATGATCTCGTTCATCTTCGGGTTTTGCATCAGCCGGCGCAGCGATCCCGCCGGCATGCACAGGACCCGGGTCGGCACCGCGGCGACGGCGGTCGCCGCGCGGGCGGTGCCGCTGATGGCGGAGACCTCCCCGAACTGCTCGCCCGGGCCGATGTTGCGGGTGACCCTCGAGCGGCCGTACTCGGCCCGCCGGACGATGACCCGGCCCGTCACCACAAAAAAGGCGTCGTTGTCGACCGATCCCTGCCGAAGCAGCACGGCGCCCGCGGCGACATCGAGGACCGTTGTTCCCGAAAGGCAGGCCACGCGGTCCTCCAGTGGCACGTGTGCAAGCTCGGGCAGGCTGTGGGCCAGGGTGTCGAGATCGGAGAGGGTCGCGATGCGGCCCGGGGCGCGTTTCGGGGCGCTCGCGGCGGGTTCCGGCGCCGGCTCCGGCTCCGCCCTGGCCGGGGTCGTGGCCGAGGCCCAGCGGACGACCTGGAGCGCCAGGATCACGAACGCGGGTCCCGCCGTGAATGCGGAGGCCAGGAAGCGGGGGCCGACGATCGATGAATTCCAGAAGGGGCGCCCGCCCAGGCCCACGTAGAGGAACGCCGTCACGGTGTGGATCGAGATGGCCCAGACGATGGCCGTGAACACAAAGGGAAGGTAGAGCCACTTGGACGGCTTCCGGTTCCTATAGCGGCAGTAGAGCAGGTAGCCGCATATATATACATTGAGCGCCAGGTATCCGTTCAGGACCAGGACGTCCCAGCTGAGCATGGAGCCGGGAAAGTGGAACACCCCGATCCCCGGAATCAGGTGCCAGAAGCGGTCCGGGCGGCCGAGGTCCACGGTGACAAAGGCGAGGCACATCAGGATCGCGGCAATGGCGAGCAGCTCGCCGAAGATGACAAGGTCGTGCAGGTCCTCGTTCTTGTAGATGTATACCGGTATGACCAGCATCACGGCAGCGGCCGCCATGCCGACGAGGAAGGTGAAGTTGGCTATATAGACCCCCCAGGACACCTGGTCGCTCATCCCGGTGATCTCGAGGCCCGCGACAAACTGCTTCGCATAGGCGTTGATCCCGAGCACGCAGACGGCGGCCAGCGCACCGATCCAGGTGTAATAGCGCCAGTCGCCCTCAAGGGCGACCGAGGCGGAGCGCCGGAGGAATCTGAGGTAGTCGCGCAGCGCGGTCGTCATACGTCGAAGTAATAGAAGAACCGGGGCAGGGTCCCCAGCTCGGCCTTGAGGACAAGGACGCGCTTGTTCTTCAGGATGTAGGAGACCTCGCTGTCGGGATCGAGGATGTTGCCAAACTTGCGCGATCCCGTGGGGCAGACCTCGACGCACGCGGGGTAGCGCCCGGCCCGGGTGCGCTGGGTGCAGAAATGGCACTTTTCCATGACACCCTTGTACCGGGGCCGGTTCCCGAGATAGGACATGTTCAGGTTCATCTGGTCGGCCGGAATCGATGGCGTCGTGAAGTTGAAGCGCCGCGCGAAGTACGGGCACGCGGCCTCGCAGTACCGGCAGCCGATGCACCAGTTGTAGTCCACGACCGTGATCCCGTCCGGCTCCTGCCACGTGGCCTTGACGGGGCACACCTTGACGCAGGGCGGATTCTTGCACTGGTGGCACTGGACCGGCATGTAGAAGAAGCCCGGTTGCGGGACGGACTTCGGCGCATAGTTGTGGTCGCCCTTGTCCACGTCGAACGTGCCGTCGTTCGGCATCTTGAGCACCCGGATGTACTGGATCTCGGGGTTTCGGGACTGGTTGTTCTCGGCGACGCAGGCGTGGACGCACTTGCGGCAGCCCACGCACCGGGTGAGGTTGAGCGCGTAGACATACTCGACCCCGTTCATCGGCTTGGTGTCGCGCACGTGCGGCCGGATCCCGTACTGCTTCTGCACCTCGTCCTCAATGCGGGCCAGGACCACTTTCATTTCCTCCGGCGTAAGCTCCTTGTAGTATTTCTGGACGAATTCATCGACCGACGTGAACTGTCCCAGCTTGCGCAGGGGCGCCAGCCCCGCCGCAACCGCGGCAACGCCCGCCGAAAGGACGGTCGAGGTGCGAAGGAAGCTTCGCCGGGAGATCCCGTCGCGGGGTGCCGGGTCAGTGGGCATGGGTGTCGGCGGCCGCCTTGGGCGCGGCCGCTGCGGGGGCGGGGTGGAGCAGGTGGGGCCCCGGCATGGGGATCAGCCCGGTGAAGGCGGGCGCATGCGGGTCGTGGCAGGAGGTGCACTCCTCCCGCTTGATGGGGCCGGCCGAACGGTCCCAGTAGCCGCCGGTCCTTCCGTGGGCGCCGGCCTTCCAGTCGCGATAGGTGGGCCCGTGGCAGGACCCGCAGAGCTGGGTCGCCTGCGAGAACGCCAGCTTCGCGCCGTCCGGGGTGTGGAGCTGGTCGAGCTGGTCGCGGTCGTGGCAGTTGTAGCAGCTGTTGTTGCGGAACGTGTGGCCGTGGGCCATGGCGACCAGCCCTTCGTGGCCCTTGGGAAATTGGACGACTCCGTTTGCGTCGTAGTTCAACGCGACGGGATCGTTCGCGGGGTGGCACTCCGCGCAGTTGCGCATGCTGATGATGAGGTCGGAGTGCTCCTTCGGCAGCACGATCCGGTTGTCGGGGCCCGGCCTGACCTCCGGGGGGCTGTCCTGGTGGTGGCAGGCGTAGCAGGCGAGCCCTGAGGTGTCTCCGCCGCTCGCGATCAGCTGGCCGGCCGAGATGCGCACGGTGCCCGGGACGATGGCGAGCTCCGACTGGGCGACCAGCGGCGGGCGCACGATGACGCCCGGCCGGGCGGGAACCCGCGTGAATGAATACGCGAGCACGGCGAATCCAAGGGTCTGGATCGCGAGCACGACCGCGGTCTTTCGGGGAAGGGGCATCCTGTTCGGGCCCAATCTAGCAATTGCCCGCGCGCCCGGCTTGTCACATATTGCGGAACGCGTGGCATATCTTGCCGACCTGTTGTATAAGATCCGGCAATGCATAAGCGAAAATGCACAAGATATGCGCATGCTTTGATTTCGACAGGACCGGCCGCCGGCAACGCAATGTTGGGCGCCAACTTTCACTCCAACCCACAAAGGATCACCCCATGAATAAACTCACGATTCCCGCGCTTGCGGCGGCTTTTCTGGCGCTCGGCGCGGCCCCGCGCCTGTTTGCGGATGCGAAGGACAACTGGACCCACAACTGCACGTTCTGCCACGGCCCCGACGGCGCAGGCCACACCAAGGCCGGCCGGATGAAGGGCGTGAAGGACCTGACCGATTCCAAGTACCAGGCGGGCTTCACCGACGAGCAGGCCGCCGCGCGGATCAAGGACGGCCTCAAGGACGCCGACACGGGCAAGGAGAAGATGAAGGCCTTTGGCGACAAGTTTTCGGCGGCCGAGATCAAGGAGTTGGTGGATTACGTTCGAACTTTCCAGAAATAGAGATTTCCTAAGGCATAGATGGATCGCACATTCCCTAACTTGCGCACGTCGCGGGTGCTCCTCCTGGCCGGCGCATGGGCCTTGGTTGCGGGCTGCAGGGACGAGGGGATCGCAACCTACCGCATACCAAAGGAGCCGGATTCCGTGCCGGCTCCAGCCCCGGCCGCCGGCGCTCCCACGGGCTCGCCCGCCCTTTCCTGGAACGCGCCGTCGGGATGGGTTCCACAGCCGGCGGGAGGCATGCGCCTGGCGAGTTTCCTGGTGTCCGGCGCGGGGGAAGCCTCCGCGAATGTCTCCGTGGTGTCCTTTCCGGGTACCGGGGGCGACGACCTGGCCAACATCAATCGATGGCGCAACCAAGTGAAGCTTCCGCCGATTTCCGCCGCCGACTTGCCCGGACAGGTCCAGAGCGTCGATGCAGCGGCTGGGAACTTCGTCGTGGCCGAC
>CAZGOX010000261.1:0-3982 GCA_964527955.1 uncultured Opitutaceae bacterium
CCCTTGCTCGTCGCCCTCGACAGGCGAAAAGGGAAACATCCCGGTTAAGAACTCGCCGCATAAGGCCACGCACAGCGCGAGGACCGCAAGCTTCGCCCCCGAGGCCCTGGGCCATGTCCCTGATGGAAGAAGTGGAGATTCCGACATGGCCTATTGAGCGGTACGCCCGCGCTCACGCGCGGTCAAGGCACTTAGCGGCCGGGTCCTGGTACCATTTGGCGTCAGCCGGTCTTGTGGCCAATATCGCCCGTTCCCAATTGAACTGACGCTGCGAGCCGAATGAGCTGTTTTCGGGCTAGCGATCCGACCAATCCGGCTTTCGAGGACCACCTCACAGTCTTGGTTGAATGTTCGCACTTGCTTGATAACCGCCGAGTAACAAGATGCGCGATGTGTTCTTTAGACCTTTTAGGGCTAGACACCGAATGCAGCACGAATTGGAGTAGTTCTACGCACAACTCTTATGGAGAGGCAACTCAGCGACAATCGACTGTTTTATTTGTTACTATATGGCTTCCTTCTAAGTTATATATTTTGTTATGTCAGGGTCTGCTATTTTAATGGCGCAGTGACGATGCGAGCGATTGCCGACGTGCCGGCCTATCCGAAGATCGGCATCGACTTGCTAGACAATGTGGCCCGGTGCGAGCAATGCCTGAAGAACGGTCTTCGAGGCGACGGTATTGTATACTTTTCCCCGCTATGGGTCGTTGCCTTTGGCGGGCTTTCCAAACTTGACCCAGTGGCACTCCGCTGGGCATGGACTCTCTCCACGCTCGCTTGCTTCTGCACGGCATGTGTGATCATGCCAGGCCGTTGGCGTGAGGATCCGCGGCTTTCCCCTGCCTCCGCATTGATCGTCGGCTTAGGATTCATGAGTTATGGCCTCAGGTTTGAGATGGAACGTGGCCAATGGAACGCCATTACGTTGACCATGTGCCTGACGGCTCTCCTGCTGTTGCGCTCGCAACGCCGCGAAGTGAGATGCCTGGGGTACCTACTATATGTCATCGCAGTGCAGGTCAAGTTATGGCCAGTTGTGCTGGCAATAACCTTCTTGCGCCCCGAGCAAGGTTGGCTGCGCAACGTGGGCCGGCTTGTTTGCCTTGCGGCCGCCAATGTTGCCTGCTTGTTTGTGCTGGGGAGGGCCTTTTTCGCAACCTATGTCGATGCACTGCTGCACCATGAGGCCACTACGAACATTTGGGTCGGCAATCATTCGCTTTATTCCTTTGGGCGGCAACTGGCGGTCGCCCATGCTTGGAATCCAGCGCTTGGCGATTGGCTTTCAATTGCGTTGTTTGCGTGTTTTGTCGTGACGATTGGCGTCGCTTTCTGGCGAGGTTGCACTGGCGGCAACCTGATGATTGTCGTTTTATGCATACTGGCCGCGGCATTGTTGCCCAGAACCAGCCACGACTACAAATTGGTCATCGTGACCATGGCGATGGCGTTGCTGTTTGGCGCTTATCGGTTCAGGTTCGGCTGTCGAAGCCCACTTGGCCTGCTGGAGAGTGGACTGCTGCTCTTGGTTTCGATAGCCTATAATTTCACCACATTCAGTTATCACTACAAGAACGATATGGCGCTGTCATTCCAAAATTGCGCTCCAGCCATCACGGTCATGGCGATGGCTGTTATGATATTGCTCTGGCTACGCGCCAGCTATCGTAACGAGAAGGGCGGCGTGGATGAGGTACTGTCCTAAGCGCGAGAGTCGGGTTGAGGCCTATTTATGAAACTGATCATTCAGATTCCGTGTTTTAACGAGGCGGAGACGTTGGGCATCGTGTTGGCGGGACTTCCACGGATGGTTGCAGGATTCGACTGCGTCGAATGGCTGGTTATTGACGATGGCAGCTCGGATGGAACCGCGTCGGTTGCGCGCGCAGGTGGGGCGGATCACGTCATTCGGCTGCCACAGAATCAAGGCTTGGCGCGCGCTTTTGCTGCGGGCATACACAATGCGCTTCGCTTGGGCGCGGACGTGATAGTCAATACCGATGGCGACAACCAATACCGTTCGTCAGATATTCCCGAGCTGATTCGTCCCATTGTCGAAAAGCGGGCAGACATCGTTGTCGGCGCACGGCCCATCGATCAAATCGCGCACTTTTCCATGTCCAAGAGGGCGTTGAATAAGTTCGGATCCTTTGTGGTCCGTCTGGTCAGCGGGACCTCGGTGCCCGACGCTCCCAGTGGATTTCGCGCATTTAGCCGGAATGCCGCACGCCAATTGGTCTTGTTTGACGACTACACGTACACGTTGGAGACGATCATCCAGGCAAGGCACAAAAACCTTGCCGTGACGTCGGTCCAGATCGGGGTCAACCGGGAGATGAGGCCCTCGCGGCTCATCAATAGCCTTCCGTATTATGTGGTTCGTTCTATTGCCACTATTGTTCGCATTTTTGCAATTTACCGTCCGATTGTGTTTTTCGGAAGCGTCGGACTTGCGCTGGTCGGCGTCGGGGTGGCGATCGGCGCCCGCTTCTTGGTCTTGTTGGCGACCGGCCACGGGAATGGGCATACACAATCTTTGGTCTTGGCGGCCATTGTGATCGTAGTCGGGTTCCAAGCCTTGCTGACAGCTCTCCTTTCGGATCTGCTTGCCGCGAACCGCAAGCTGTTGGAAGAGATCCGGACGGAAACCTTCCACAATCGGATTGCTTGAGCTGATGATTGTAAGCAAGGTGCACCGTGGCTAACCAGGCGCGCGAAGGGATCTTCTCTCCTGTTTTGTGCTGGTGGCGCGTTCACGCTGTTCGCAGCAGTCTCAGGGGCAATGTGTTGGATATAGGCTGTGGAGGCGGAGGGTTGGCGAAATGGGTTGCACCGGAAAGATATCTTGGTGTCGACCGCGATCGGACGTCCCTGTGTGATGCTCAGAGGCAATTTCCGTTTCATGTTTTTCAGGAGGAAATGCCGACCAAACCGGCATACGAAACAATTGCCGTCCTTGCGGTTATCGAACATGTTTCGGATCCGGCGGCATTTCTCATGGCCTTACGAGAACTGCTGACGTTCGATCCCCAAGCAGCTATTGTGCTAACCACGCCGCATTCGAGGGTCCGATGGCTGCACGCGGCGGGCGCGCGGCTCAAGCTCTTTAGCGCCGATGCAGACAAGGAACATCTGGTCTTTTTCGATCGCTGCTCGTTGGAGGCCCTGGCAGAAAAGTGCTATCTGACAATCGTTCGTTATAGACGATTTATGCTCGGGGCGAACCAGCTCGTAATTCTTCGGAGGCCGTGCATATGAGGATTGGGGGAAAGCTTCAGGAGCATGGCATTCCCGTCGGCAACGTCTACGACAAATACCACGCTTCTCATCCTATTGCCCGGTTTCTCATGCGACGGTTTGAGTCGGCGTTGGACGAATTGGTGAGTCTGGCGGGGCCGGAAACAGTCCATGAGGTCGGCTGCGGCGAAGGATATTGGGTGCTGCACTGGAGCGAGGCAGGAATGAAAGCCCGTGGAAGCGATTTTTCGGGTCAAGTGCTCGGGGTGGCGGAAGCCAATGCCCGGCAGCGGGGCCTTTCGCCGCAACTGTTCAGCCATGCAAACATCTACGAGTTGGACTCCAAAAGAGACTCGGCTGATCTCATTGTTTGCTGTGAAGTCCTAGAACATTTGGAGAGACCCTGCGATGCTTTGCGCTCCCTCCAGGCAATCGTTCGCCGGCATATCATCATTAGCGTCCCGCGAGAGCCACTCTGGCGGCTTATGAATCTGGCCGGAGGCCGTTATGTCGTCCGGCTGGGCAATACCCCCGGCCATGTACAGCACTGGTCGCGGAAGCGTTTTATTCAAGCAGTGTCCACTTGCTTTGAGGTTCTTGAGGTGCGCACACCCATTCCGTGGACGATGCTGCTTTGCCGCCCTCGCGCGCTTCCGTAGACGGCCGCATCCAACCGCCTGAAACAAGCGCCCGGATAACTGCTTGCCCGGCCATCGCGCCGACCTATCCTGCGTTCCCAGGT
>CAZGOX010000262.1:0-3978 GCA_964527955.1 uncultured Opitutaceae bacterium
GGGTCGAAGAGATGGTCGCGGACCTCGGGGTCGATACCGCGGCCCTCGTCGTCCACCCGAATCTCCAGGAGCGACTCGCTCTCGGGCTGCTCGACAAGGCTCGTGTGAATCGTGATCGGGCGGACCCCGTCGGGCTCGTTGTCGTAGGACTCCCAGGCATTCATCATCACCTTGGAGAGGGCGTCCTCGAACACCTCGAGGTTGGTGTTGATCATCCGGTTGCCGAGGGGGTTGTCGACGGTGACCGGGGCGTCGATGTGGTTGTCGGCATGGAAGCGGTTGATGCTGCTCTCGATCATGGACTGCAGGCCGACCTCGATCAGCATCCTCGGAGTCTTCACGGTGATCGAACTCACCTGCCGGACGATGGACACGATCCTGAACGTCGCCTCCTCGATCCGCTGCACGTTCTTCCTCACCGCCTCGGCGTTCTCGGCGGACTCCTTGATGAGGTCGAGGTAGCCGACGACGATGGCGAGAAGATTGTTGAGGTTGTGGGCGATGCCGTGGGTCACGGCGCCGATGCTTGCCGCGTGGCGGGCCTGGCCGAGGCGCCGCTGGAGCTCCACCATCTCGCGGTTGATGGCCACAAACCGGAGCTGGGTCCGGACGCGGGCCACCATCTCGTCGAGGTCCACGGGCTTGGTGAGGTAGTCGACGGCCCCGACTGCGAGCCCCTCGAGCTTGCTCTCCTTGGTGGTCTTGGCGGTGATGAAGATCACGGGGATCGAACGGGTTTCCTCGTCGGCCTGAAGGTGCTGGCAGACCTCGATGCCGTCCATTTCCGGCATCATGAGGTCGAGGAGGATCAGGTCCGGCTTCTGGCGCTGGACCGCCTGCAGGCACTCCATGCCGCTCCTTGCCGTCGCCGTCTGAATCCCGCTGCGCTCCAGCCCCTTCTTCAGGATCTGGACGTTGATCGCCTGGTCATCCACGATCAAAACGACGGGGTCAGCCATGGTGGTTTCGGGTTACCTTGGGGTTGGTGCCTAGGGGGCGCAAGAGGCAAGACGGTAGGCCTTGAGCGTGTTGGCCATGAGCATGGCGACCGTCATCGGACCGACGCCGCCGGGAACGGGGGTGATCTTGGATGCCAGGGGGGAAACCGAGGGGAAGTGGACGTCGCCCACCAGTCGATGGCCGCTCTTGGTCGAGGGATCCGCAATGCGGTTGATCCCGACGTCGATCACGACCGCCCCGGGCTTCACCATGCCGGCCGTCACGAATTCCGGGCGCCCGATGGCGGCCACCAGCACGTCCGCCTGGCGCGTGATCGAGGGCAGGTCGGCGGTCCCGGAGTGGCACACCGTGACCGTCGCGTTGGCGCGGCCGCCCTTTTGGAGGGCGAGGAGGGCGAACGGCTTCCCAACCAGGATCGACCGGCCCACGACGACCACGTGCTTTCCCTTGAGCGAGACGCCGCTCCTGGCGAGTAGCTCCATGATCCCGGCCGGCGTGCACGCGGCGAATCCCGTCGGGTCGTCCTGGGCGATCTTCCCCAGGTTGAGGGGATGGAGGCCGTCCACGTCCTTTCGCGGGGAGATCCGGTGGAAGACGGCGAGTTCACTCATGTGCCCCGGCAGCGGGGACTGGACCAGGATGCCGTCCACAGACGGGTCGGCGTTGAGCTTCTCCACGAGCGCCTCGAGCTCGGCCTGTGACGCGGAGGCGGGGAGCAGGATCACCCGTCCCTCGATTCCGATCTCGGCGGCGGTCCGCTCCTTCTTCTTCACGTAGGAGACCGATGCGGGGTCGTCGCCCACGCGCACGAGGACGATGCAGGGCTTTCGGCCGGGGATCGCGGCCACTTCGATCTTCAATCCGGCAATGACCTCCGCGGCGATCCTGTTGCCGTCGATCAATTCCATTTGGGTCGTGCGCCTGCCGCGTGGGCTACTTGAGCTGCAGGCTCTCCACCTGCACCACGATGTCGTTGCCGCCCGGGACCGCCCGGACGCTTCCGTAGACGATGACCTCGTGGTCGACGTACTTGTCGATCTGGTCCGTGAGCAGCAGCTTTGCGAGGTCCAGGTAGGCGGAGCGGGACCCAGTCGGGTCGTTCAGCTGCCAGTCATACGGGCGGCGCGGGCTGAGCAGGCTGCGGGTCGAGACGAAACGACCCTCGATCGAGCGCGGCTCGGGCACGTCCGAGCCCTCGGCGGCGGCCTTTCCGGGCCCTGTGGCAAGCGCCACCATGGAAACGGGTGCGGGCTCGGCCACGGGCGCGCCCTGCCCGGGTCCGGCTGCGGGGCCGCCGACATGAATGTACCCGACCAAGTCCTTCTTGAGGCGAATCTGCGTCCATTTCCCATGAAGCCCGGTGATCTCGGAGCTGTCACCCTTGGCGGCCACGGCGAGCACGCCCGAGTCCAGGGCCGGGGCGAGCCGGATCTGCCCGCCGGCCTTCACCTCAAGGTTCTTCGTGAGGTCCCTGTTGAGGACGTAGCCCTCGAAGGGTCCGGGAACCGATACGGCCAACCAGCCCGGCGGGAGGTCGGCGGCAACCGCCGAGGCGGGGGTCGGCTCCGAGCCGGCCTTGAGGATGGTGATGACGGGCGCACCGAGGTCCGGCTTTGTCTGGACTGCGGTGGTCTGGGTGAGCGGGGCTGCCCGGCCCGAGGTCAAACCCGGGCCCAAGAGGAGCATGCACGCCAGAAACGCGGCGGGCGGGAAGGCGGACTTGATCTTCATGGTGAGGGCCTTGAAGCTAACAGGGCCGGGTGCAAAGAGGAAAGATAAACTTGCGCGGACCGCGGGTCGGCACCTCAATCCACCGCCCATGTCAGGTCCCCTGGATGCCCAGCCGTACACGAAGGACAGTCCGTTCCCCGCGCTGGTGGCGGAGAACCGGCTCCTGACCGGGGCGGGTTCGGCGAAGGAGACCCGCCATTTCGTCATCGATGTCTCGGGCAGCGGATTGGCCTACTCGGCGGGCGACTCGCTGGGGATCTTCCCGGCCAACCGCCCCGAGGATGTCGCGGAGATCCTCGGGAGGCTCGGGGCTACGGGCCAGGAGCCCGTGTTCCTGCCCAGGGCCATTGCGCCCATCCCGCTGGGCGTGGCCCTTTCCGACAAGCTTTCGCTTTCGGCGCCCACGCGGAAGGTCGTGGAGGTGCTCTTCGCCCGCGCGACCGCCGATTCTGAAAAGACAAGGCTCGCCGGACTCCTCGCTCCCGAAGCCAAGGAGGTCCTCCATGCCTATCTCCACGAGCGGGAGTTTACGGACTTGATCGAGGAGTTCCCCAGCGCGGCCCTGTCGCCCCAGGAGCTTGTCGACGCCATGCGGCGCCTGATGCCGCGGCTGTACTCGGTCGCCTCCTCCCCACGGGTCAGCCCCGAGAAGATCGACCTGACCGTGGGCGTTGTCCGGTACCGGACGAACAACCGTGAACGCGGGGGTGTGTGCACGACCTATCTCGCGGACCGGGTGAGGGCCGGGACCGACCGCGTTCCGGTATTCGTGGCCACGTCGCACTTCCGGCTTCCGGAAGACGGCTCCCGGGATGTGATCATGGTCGGCCCGGGCACCGGCATCGCCCCCTTTCGGGCATTTGTGCAGGAGAGGGCGGCCTCCGGCGCCCGTGGAAGAAACTGGGTCGTGTTTGGGGAGCAGCACCGGGCGACCGACTTCCTCTATGAGGACGAGTGGGCGGGGCACCTCGCCGCCGGCAGGGTGGCCCGCCTCGACACGGCGTTTTCCAGGGACCAGTCGGCCAAGGTGTACGTCCAGGACCGCATCCGCGGGAACGCCGCGGAATTCTGGTCGTGGATCGCAAACGGCGCGCATTTCTATGTGTGCGGAGACGCCAAGCGCATGGCCAAGGACGTCGACCTGGCCCTGCATGAGGTCGTCGCGGCCCAGGGAGGCATGACCCACGAGCAGGCCGCCGAGTACGTGAACCAGATGAAGAAGGCCCGGAGGTACCAGAAGGACGTGTATTGAACTTGTCCTTGGTCCCGCCCGCTCCTTCGATACCA
>CAZGOX010000263.1:0-3899 GCA_964527955.1 uncultured Opitutaceae bacterium
GGCACCCTTTCGCATTGCGAAAGAGTGGAGGCGCGGGCCGGAATTGAACCGGCGCATAGAGGTTTTGCAGACCTCGGCCTTACCACTTGGCTACCGCGCCATCACAGGACAGAACGCGACCTACTACGGCGGCGTGGGGCCGGATCGCAAGGAAATTTCGGGCATGCGAAAGGGGTCATGCCAAGTAAAGTGCTGTCGCCGATGCGACAGCACTTTACTTGGCATGACCCCTTTCGCATGCAGTCAGGGCAGCTGGTAGATGCCGCAGAGCGCCACCCCGGTGTCGCCGCCGGCCCCGGTGACCTCGGCCGTGTATCCGCCGGGCGGGAGCGTCAGCAGGAGTTCGGAATCGCCGGAGCCTGCGGTCAGCACCGGCAGCGCGTAGACCGCAGCGGCTGCGTTGAGGAGGACCTGGCTGGTGCCCCACCGCGTATTCGAGTACAGCACCACGTCCTTCCCGTTCTGGGTCTGGTGGATGGAGAGGGCCGGATCGGGAAGGGTTCCCGAGACATTGTAGGGGCTGGCTGATATCGCAGGCCCAAGCGCCTGCACAAGCACCGTGGCCGACGTCGAGCCGACGATGTAGAAGCCGCCGATCAGGATATTGTCCCCTGTGCCGACAAAGGCCCGCGCGGAGATGCTCGACAGCGATCCGGGGCTGGCCGTGCTCACCACCTGAAGCGTGGCGGGGTTGGTGGTGCCGGAGACGCCTCCGCTGGTCACCATGCAGTCGTAGGTGCCGGCTTCTGCGGCGCCGGACCCCTGGATCACGAGCTGCGGTCCCGTGGCCCCGGAAATCGAGCCGCCGTCCGACAGGTTGACGCCGTTGAACCGCCATTGGTAGGTCGTGGCGGACGGGGTCGACTTCGCAACGGCCGTGAAGACGACCGAGCCTCCCGAGTTGACGGTCTGGGAGACCGGCTGCGTGGCGATGTCCGTGGAGGTGCCGCCGGCCACCGTGAGACTGGCGGCGGCCGAGGTCGCCGAGCCGGCGTTGTTCGTCACCACGCACTGGAACTGGTCGCCCGACATGGCGAAGGTCGGGCCGGACACGGTCAGCGTCGGCGTCGCAGTGCCGCTGTAGGCGCCTCCGTCTGACAGGTTGGAGAAGGTTGAGGATCCGCTGGGCTCCCGCTGCCACTGGTAGGTGAGCTGGGCCGACCCGGATGCCGTCACGGTGAACGCGGCGGCCTGTCCGGCGGCCCCGCTTTGGTTTGCCGGCTGCGTCTGGATCACCGGGGCGACGAGGGTTCCCGGGACGATCCGGCGAATCGAATTATTCACGTTGTCGGCGACATAGACGGTCCCGCTCGAATCGACGGCCACGTCTGCGGGGGTGTAGAATCGGGCGTTCGGGCACAGGCCGTCCGTGTTGCCCGTGATCCCGGCGGAACCGGCGATGGTGGTGACCGATCCGCCGGGGCTCACCTCCCGGATCGTGTCGTTGCCTGAATCCGCCACGTAGACGTTCCCGGCCGAGTCGACCGCGACGCCCGTCGGTGTGTCGAAGAGCGCCGAAGATCCGACGCCATCGGCGCCGCCGGTCACCCCCGGCGACCCGGCGAGGGTTGTCACGGCGCCCGAAGGCGTGACCTTTCTAATCGTGTTGTTGCCGGAGTCCGCCACGTAGACGTTCCCCGACGCGTCGACCGCGATTCCCTCGGGGGAATTGAACCGGGCTGCGCTTCCGGTCCCATCGACGCTCCCGGTCGAGCCGGCAACGCCGGCGAGGGTCGTCACGGCGCCCGCCGGCGAGACCTTGCGGATCGTCTCGCCGTTCCCATCGGGGATGTACAGGTTGCCGGAAAGGTCGACCGCTATGTTCTGCGGTTGCTGGAAGCGCGCCGCATTCCCGGTTCCATCGACGGTCCCGGCGCTTCCCGCGCTGCCGGCGAGCGTCGTGACATTGCCGTTCGAAATCTTCCGGACGGTGTCGTTCCCCCCGTCCGCCACGTAGATGTTGCCCGAGAGATCGATCGCAACTCCGCTCGGGTCGTTGAATTCGGCGGTCGTGGAGGCCGGGCCGTCCTGGCTCCCGGCGGTGCCGGAGGCCCCTGCAATCGTGCTCACCACGCCCGCTGGGGTGACCATGCGGATCGCGTTGTTGACGTTGTCGGCCACATAGATGTTGCCCGAGAGGTCGGTCCGGACCGCACCCGGGCTGTTGAAGAGCGCCGCCCTGCCTGCGCCGTCGGCATAGCCGGCATCGCCAGGAAGTCCCGCCAGCGTGGTGACCCCGACCGGGTTCACCTGGAGCCGGTCCGCCGGGGAGCTGGTGACGGTGCCCAGCGAATTGCTGACCACGCATTGGAATTGGTCGCCGTTCATTGCGTAAGTGGCGCCGGACACCACGAGGTCGGGTGTCGCGGACCCGCTGTAGGCACCGCTGTCGGAGAGATTGACCCAGGCTGTCCCACCGGCGGGCAGTCGCTGCCACTGGTAGGTGAGCGGCGAAGCGCCGTCCGCCACCACGGAGAAAACCGCCGCCTGGCCAAGGACGATCACCTGATTGCCCAGCTGCGCGATGATCGCCGGGGACGAGCCGCCCGAGGTCAGGTTGTTGACGAGGTTGGTGATGTCCGGCACACCTATGCCCGTCACCATGTCGTAGCCGACGCCGGCCGCATAAGCGCCGTTGTTCCCGACGGTGATGTCCCTGAATGCATTGGTGCCGAGCAGCGGGTAAAGCCTGGAATTGAGCGCACCCAGTCCCGTTGTTCCTCCGCGCGCCTGGTTCATGAGAGCACAGAACCCGGCCCAAGTCGGAGAGGACCAGCTCGTACCGCCGACCACCTGGCTGCCGCTTCCGTTGAAGAAAAGATACGCCCCGTATGTCGGATCCGCAGCTGCGGCGACGTCCGGCACCAGCCGATAGGCACCACCCGGGACGCCCGTCCCTTTCTGCCAACTCGGCCGACTGAAGAAGCCGCTTTGGCCGCCGCCGCTTGAGCCGCCGCCAGTCGGGGACCATGCCGACTCGGTCGGCGGCACCGTGCCGGCATTGGTCAGGCTTGTGCCACCGACGCCAGTCACGTTGGGATCGCTGGCCGGGTAGCCAACCTGGAGCGCATTATTGGCGTCGAAGTAGGCCCCGCTGTCCCCCGAACTGTTGAAGACCGTCACCCCGGCCGCCGCCAGGTTCGCCATGTACTGGGCCTCGGTCAGCAGGTAGTCCTTGGTGTTGTCCTCCTCGCCTGCCCCATAGGAGCTCGAGAATTGGTTGAGCCCGGGATGGCTCCGAGCGTCGGCGGCGATTTGCTTGAATGCCTTGTCGAAGCTCGTGCCCGTCAGGTCGCTGATGCCGTAGACCCTGACCACCGCTCCCGGGGCGATCGAGCTCGACCACTCCGTGTCCAAGGTGATCTCCTGCTGGTCCAAGGATGCGGGTGATCCGGGGCCGCGACCCACGGTCACCTGCTGGATGTTGGAAGCGTTCTGCGAGACCCCTGTTTGTGACCAGAACGTGGTCAGATCGCTTGTCGAGGGAAAGGCGTCCCCCACGACCGCGATGATCTGGCCCGCGCCCGTGATCCCGGCGAGATTGGCGTCGTAGACGGAAAGGATCTGGCTTGGCGTGTAGCCGCCGCTGGCCAGCTGCGCATGCAGGATCCTCCCCGACGCCATACGGTGCAGGCGAAGGTGCGGCTGAAGCCCGTGGATGCCGAGGACGGGCGCCGCCACGTCGGCCGGAAGGAACGGCGCGGTGACGGCGGATGTGAATTCCTCGGAATCGACGGCAACACGGGCAAAGCTGACCTGAAAGGCGCGGGCCACCGCGGCCACGGTCCCAGTTGCAAACACCGCAAGATGGTTGTCGTCCATGCGCGTGATAGCAAAGCCCTGGTTCTGGAGCCAGCCCACCACCCGCTGGTAATCCTGGGCAAAGGGCTGGTACTTGG
>CAZGOX010000264.1:0-3898 GCA_964527955.1 uncultured Opitutaceae bacterium
GCGCGCTCGATGAAGATGCGCGGCACGGACGCCTGCTTGAGCTTCTCCATCAGCTTGGTGCGGATCAGGTGGTCCTCGACGATCAGCTTGGGAAAGTCCTTCTTGCTCGCGTACCAGCGGGACTGCCAGTCGCGGCGGACGGCGAGGCGGAAGCCTATCGGATTGGTTTTTTGGCCCATGGGGTGATCAGTTGGTTTGGCCGTCGGAGAGGATGATGCGGATGTGGGACATCTTCTTGGTCCTGGGCTTGGCGGTGCCGCGGGCGCCCGCCTTGAAGCGCTTGAGGACGGGGCCGTTCTCGACCACCGCGCTCTTCACGACGAGCGTGTCGGCGGAAAGGCTGTTGTTGTTCTCGGCGTTGGCGATGGCGCTGCGCAGGGTCGCGGCGATCAGGCGCGCGGACTTGCGCGGGATCAGCTGCAGGTACTGCACGGCCTCCGTGGCCTTGCGGCCCTGGACCGTGCGGACGACCTCGCGGACCTTCTTGGGCGACATGCGCGCGTAGCGGGTGAGAGCTTGTACTTCCATGGTGGTTGGGACTCCTCAGATCTCCTTGCGGGTCATTCCGCCGTGGGCCTTGAAGATGCGCGTGAGCGCGAATTCGCCGAGCTTGTGGCCGACCATGTTTTCGGTGACGTAGACGGCGACGAACGCGCGCCCGTTGTGGACATTGAACGTCTGTCCGACGAAGTCGGGCGTGATGGTCGAGCGCCGCGACCAGGTCTGGATCGGCTTGCGCGCGCCCGACTTGACCGACTTCTCGATCTTCTCGAGCAGGTGGTAGTCGACGAAGAAGCCTTTTTTGATGGAACGTGCCATGGTGGTGGTGCGCCTGGGGGTTTACTTCTTGCTGCCCCGCGGGGGGCGGCCGTTGGCGCGGATGAGAATCTGGCTGTTGGAGCGCTGCCTGCGGCGGCGCGTGGGGAAGCCCTTGGCGAGCTGCCCCCAGGGGGACACCAGCTGCTGGCGGCCGCCGCCGCCCTTGGACTTGCCCTGGCCGCCACCGTTCGGGTGGTCGACCGGGTTCTTGGCCATGCCGCGCGTGTGGGGGCGGCGGCCGAGCCAGCGGTTGCGCCCGGCCTTGCCGAGCGACTGGTTGTTGTGGCCGCCGTTGCCGACGACGCCGATGGTCGCGCGGCAGTTCGCGTTGACCAGCCGGATCTCGCCTGAGGGCAGCTTGAGCTGGGCGTGGCCGTCCTCGACCGCGACAAGCTCCAGGGAGGCTCCGGCGGCGCGGGCCATCTTCGCGCCGCGGCCGGGGACGAGCTCCACGCAGTGCAGCTTGGTCGACGGCGGGATGATCGCCAGGGGGTAGTTGTTGCCGACCGTGAAGTCGTTCATTCCCGCCTTGTTGGAGGTCAGCACCTTGTCGCCCACCTTCAGCCCCTCGGGGGCCGGGACGTAGCGCTTCTCGCCGTTGGTGTAGACGAGCAGGGCCAGGTTGGCGCTCCGGTTCGGGTCGTACTCCAGGGCCTCGACGCGGGCGGGGATGTCGATGATGTCCCGCTTGAAGTCGATGATCCGGTAGAGCTGCTTGTGGCCGCCGCCCATGTTGCGCGAGGTCAGGCGGCCCAGGTTGTTGCGGCCCCCGGTCTTGTGCTTGTGCTCGGTCAGCCCCCTCTCGGGGCGCTTGCCCGAGATGGTGTCGTCGCGGTGGAGCGACGTGAAGCGCCCGGCGGGCGTCAGGGGTCGGAAGATTTTCAGCGGCATGGCGGTAAGGGTTCGGTGGGTTGGAGGGACGCGCGGGGGCTCACACGAGCTCGATCTTGTCGCCGGCCTTCAGGGTGACGATGGCCTTCTTGAAATCGGAGGTCATGCCGGGGCGCCCGCGCCCGCGCCGGTTCTTGCCGAGGTAATTCTGCACGTTGACGCGGCGGACCGTGACCTTGAAGGTCTGCTCGACCGCGGTCGCGATCGAGTGCTTTGTCGCGTTGGGGAAGACCTCGAAAGTGTACTGCCCGAGTTCCGCCGACTGGCGGCTGGCCTTCTCCGTCAGGCGGAGGGTCTTGAGTACGTGGTCGGCATTCATCAGTTCTTTCCTCCGTTTACGCGGGCGATGATGGCCTCGATGGCCTTCGAGCTCACGATGATCCTCTGGTACTGCACGAGGTCGAAGGTGTTGAGCTTGGCGGCCTCCTGAAGCGTGACGCGGGCGATGTTGCGGGCCGACCGGGCGGTATCCGGCGTGAAGGGCGCATCCACGAGGAGGATCTTTCCCTTCGGGGCGATGCGGCCGACCACCTGGTTGACGGCCTTGGTCTTGGCGGGAACCGCCGTGAAAGCCTCGATGACCGAGATCTCGCCGGCCGAGACCCGGTCGAACAGGGCGCGGCTGAAGGCGAGGTTCTTCACCTTGGAATTGATCTTCTTGGAGTAGTCGCGGGGCTTGGGCCCGAAGACCACGCCGCCTCCGCCCCACAGGGGCGAACGGCTGGAACCGGCGCGGGCGCGGCCGCTCCCCTTCTGCTTCCACGGCTTCTTGCCGCCGCCGCGAACCTCGCCGCGGGTCTTGGTCGAATGGGTTCCCTGGCGCCCGTTCGCGCGGATGGCAACGACGACCTCCTTGACCGCCTGAAGGCCCTTGTCGCCCTCGAAGGCCGGGAGACCGGCAAACTCTTCCTCGCGGCTGCTGGCGCCGTCGGAGCTAAAAATGGTAAGTTTCATGGTCTGGGTTCCTTGCGGCTCAGGCTGCTGTCTTGGGCTGGCCCTTGATGGCGGTGCGCACGATCACGTCGTCGCCGTTCGCCCCGGGGACCGCGCCCTTGAGGAGGATGAGGTTCTTTTCCGCGATGATCTTGACCACGCGGAGATTCTGCTGGGTCCGGTGGTCGCCGCCCATGTGGCCGGGCATCGCCTGGTTCTTCCAGGTGCGGCCCGGGGTCTGCCTCATGCCGATCGAGCCGATCCGGCGATGAAACATCGAGCCGTGCGCGGCGGGACCGCCGGCGACGCGGAAGCGCTTCACGACGCCCTGGAAGCCCTTGCCCTTGGTGACGCCGATCACATCCACCAGCTGGCCCTCCTTGAACGCCTCTACGGTGACGACATCGCCAACCTTGACCGTGGGAGCCTCGGTGAGCCTGACCTCGCTCAGGACCCGCGGGGCGTACGTGAGTCCGGCCTTCTTCGCGTGGTTGAGCTCGGGCTTGGTGGCGTTCCGCGGCTTGCGCTCGGAGAAGCCGATCTGGACGGCATTGTAGCCATCGGTTTCCAGGGTCTTTACCTGGACCACGGGACAGGGGCCGGCCTCGACCACGGTTACAGGGACCAGGACGTTTTGGGCGTCATAGACCTGCGTCATGCCGATTTTCTTGCCTAGAAGGGAGGATATCATGGCTAAGCGGTAGGTGGAAAAATTCCGTTGCAAAACCTACATTAGTGGGGGGCCCGGCGGTCCCGACTGGGGGACACGGGTCCCGCTATGCGGGATGGTT
The DNA here is from genome assembly GCA_964527955.1 of uncultured Opitutaceae bacterium. Taxonomy (GTDB): domain Bacteria; phylum Verrucomicrobiota; class Verrucomicrobiia; order Opitutales; family Opitutaceae; genus Palsa-1447. Next base: position 3,435 of record CAZGOX010000264.1, read on the forward strand.
GTTCGGGTGGGGTTAAACGTTGATCGTGATGTCGACGCCCGAGGGCAGGTTGAGCTTCTTGAGTTCATCGACCGTCTGGGCCGTCGGTTCGATGATGTCGATGAGGCGCTTGTGCGTGCGGGTCTCGAACTGCTCCATGGACTTCTTGTCGACGTGCGGGGAGCGGTTGACCGAAAGCTTGTCGATATGGGTCGGCAGCGGAATCGGGCCGGAGACGCGTGCGCCGGAGCGCTTCGCCGTCTCGACGATGTCCTGGGCCGACTGGTCGATGACGCGGTAGTCGAAGCCCTGGAGTTTGATGCGGATGCGCTGGCCTTTCATGGCGTGGTAAAGGGAAGGAGGTTAGCTGCGGGCCGGGCCCTTGGCGGAGGACTCGACGATGTCTGCGAGGAGGGAATTCGGCACCTGCTCGAAGTGCGACGGCGTGATCGAGGCGCTGGCGCGGCCCTTCGAGAGCGAGCGGA
>CAZGOX010000265.1:0-3889 GCA_964527955.1 uncultured Opitutaceae bacterium
TCCGCGTGGTTGATCACCTCGCGCCGCGGGCCTGCGAACTGCCAGACCGAGTTGTGCCCATAGGTGACTCCGCACCCACCCGCGAAGACCGAGCGGTACACTTGCTTGCGCACGTCGTGGTCCCGGAAGTACCCAGTCGCCGGATCCCAGCGCGGCCAGGGATTGTAGGGATGATCCTCGTAGTTGGGTTCAAGGTCGAGGGTCGGCTTGGCAGGCTCCAGCGCAGTATCGCGTGCGATCCAGTCCCACATGGGGACATCGTGCCCGCCGCCGTGCCCGCTCTGCATTCCATTGACGCAGAGCCACGGCTCCTGGTGCAGGAATTGGGACGAGGACTCCGGCCCCCCCTGGGGATGGAATACGATCACCGGAACCCTGCCCAACCCCTCGGCGACACCCGCGGCCAGTTCGCGCCAGATTGGGGTCCAGTCCTGGTCGGCCGGAAAGCCCGCGTCCGCGGCCATCTTGGCCAGGTACTCATTGCGCATTCCCTTGAGCCGGGCCGGGCGGTCGCCACCCAGAAGCCACAGGACATTGGTTCGATCCCGCAGGAGATCGCCGATAAACCTTCCGTATCCCCGGGCCGCAGGCAGGTTGTCCGTCGTGAAGATCCGGGGCCCGCTGCCCCAGGGGGCCGTCAACTTGTCTCCCCATGTCGGAACCAGGGCCACGTACAGACCCTCGGCCGCCGCCTCGTCCACGATTTCGAGGACGCGCTTGAAATACGCCGGATTTGGCCTGGCAGGGTCGTTGTCGATCAGCGGCCGATCCCCGAATTCATTGGGAATGTTCAAGCCATCGAATTCCGTCAGGACGACGGCCTGGATCACCGTGAAACCCTGTCGCGCGCGAGTCCGCAGGTAGTACGAGCACTCCTCCCTAGTTGTGCTGTGGACCAGCTGCCAGGCCGTGTCGCCCAGCCAGAAAAACGGCCTCCCGTCCTCAAGCTGCAGGAAGTGCCCGCCGGGATGCACGTGGACGCGGGGCAGGGGCGACCTGGGAGCGCGGCCTGCGTCGGGGCCCGGAGGGGGCGCGGCGGGCGACCTGAAGGACTCGCCGCCCATCAGGGCGAGCGGAGTGAGGGCTGCCGCGCCGACCATCGTGCGAAGGGCGTCTCGTCTGTTCATGGGGGTTCGGGCCTTGGGCGGCCCGGCAGACGCAGTTTGCTTTCCGGGAACCTTGTTGCAAGGGCTCTTCCGCCGGTTCAAAGGCGGCTTGGCGTTCATGCCTTTCCCGCCCAGTCTCCCCGGAGCCCGTGCCAGACCCCAACTACAACACGCCCCACGCCCCGTTCGGCGCATTTTCAAGCTTCACCTGCGGTTACGGTGCTGCGTGGGAGGACTCCCCGGCTGCCACGGTCGGCGGGTTCAGTCCCTCGACCAGGCACCCGGCGCAGCAGAGCGTCTTTCTCGGCTGGCGGGCCGGCTCCGAGTGCTGGAATCTCTTTCCGTTCCTGAAGCAACGGGGGGACAGGTCCGCGGACTTCACGGGGACCGAGGGGGTTCCGGCGGGAAATCCCGATCGCGCGCGCGCGTTCAGGGTGATCGGGAAAGACGAACTCCAAAGGACGCTCGGAATGGCCTCGGACCGATGGGCGGCCGGGCCGATAGAGGTGACACTATACTCGCCCTTTGAGCAGATCCCGGAATGGACTGCGCTGGATGCGGACCGGCAGAAACTGCTGTGCGCGCCCGTCCTCTGCATGAAATGCTCCGTCGACAACCGGGCGGGCGCCACCGACCTGGAATTCCTGTTCGGCTTCGGGGACCACGATAGGACCCTCCGCTACCTTCCTGACACGGACGGAAATCTGGAGGGATTCGCCTCCGGGCTCGCTTACGGCTTCGCCGCGCGCCCCCAGGAAGGGCTGCGGGCCAAGTCCGGCATGGATCTCTTTTCCAGCCACCGGGAGGACGGGCGCGGGTTGCATCTGCTCGGAACTGAGGGTGCGCTCATCCTCAAGGTGCCGGCCGGGGAGGCCCGGAGCTTGCCGGTCGTGCTGGGCTTTTTCCAGCAGGGCCAGGTCACGACGGGGATCGAGGCCTCGTTTTACTATGCGCGCTTCTTTGGCGGGGTGGAGGAGGTGCTCGGCTTCGGCCTGGACCACTTCGAACACTACGAGGCCATGGCCCTTTCCCGGGACCGGGAGCTGGGCTCCTCGGGCCTCACCCGGGACCGCAAGTGGCTTCTCGCGCACTCGGTGCACAGCTACCTTGCCTCGACCGAGCTTCTTCGGCGAGGGGGCAGGCCGCTCTGGATCGTGAACGAGGGCGAGTACCGCATGCTGAACACCTTCGACCTCGCCGTGGACCACCTCTTCTTTGAACTCCACTGGTGGCCCTGGGCTGTGCGGGACACGCTCGACTTGTACCGGGCCCGCTACTCGTACACGGATTCGATCCACTCGACGGACGGGCGCCACGCCCGGGGAGGGATCACCTTCACCCACGACATGGGGGTCGACAACCAGTTCAGCCCGAAGGGATGGTCGAGCTACGAGCTGCCGAACCTGAGCGACTGCTTCAGCCACATGAGCGCGGAGCAGCTCGTGAACTGGGTCTGCTGCGCCGTGACCTATGCGGAGAAGACCGGCGACAAGGCGTGGCTGTTGCGCCAGGCCGCGACCCTGCGGCGCTGTGCGGTGAGCCTGCGCCGCCGCGACGATCCGATCCCCTCCCGGCGCGACGGCATCCTCAAGTGGGACAGCGACCGCTGCGGACCGGCGGGATCGGAAATCACCACGTATGACTCGCTCGACGTCTCCCTGGGCCAGGCGCGCAACAACCTGTACCTGGGAGTGAAGACCGTGGCCGCCTGGATGCTGCTTTCGCGCGCCTTCTCGTCCCTGGGCGATGAATCCGCCTCGGAGGCCGCCCGCGGGACGGCGGTTCTTGCGGCACGCACCATCGTGTCCCTGCGCGGACCCGACGGCCTTTTCCCCGCGGTCTTTGAGGGCGGAAATTCGAGCCGCATCATTCCGGCCGTGGAGGGGCTGGTGTTTCCCCTGTACCTCAACATGAGGGATGAGTTGCGCCAGCTGGAGGCGGACACCGGGCTCGTGAGCGCCCTTGGCCGGCATCTCGGGCTGGCGCTCAGGAAGGGAGTGTGTCTCGACGCCCGCTCGGGCGGCTGGAAACTAAGTTCCTCCTCGGAGTTCACCTGGCTCAGCAAGATTTTCCTCTGCCAGTACGTGGCGGAGCGCCTGTTCCCCGAAGCCCTGTCGGGAGAGGCCGGCCCTGGGGCTGACGCGGCCCACGTGGGCTGGCTCCTCAGCCCGTCGGTGCGGCCGCTCGCTTTCTGCGACCAGCTTCGCTCGACGGACGGATCCATACTGGGATCGAGGCATTATCCGCGCGGCGTCACCGCGTGGCTGTGGATGTGTCCTGGGCAGCCGGTACACGCCGTGAGTGCCTGCGGTTGATCCCTGCGAGTCGAGGCCGGCCAACGCGCAAAACATTTTAAAGAATTATCTTTGACATGCAACCAAATGGTTGCATGTTCAATTCCCATGGACGCAGTTTTCAAGGCCCTTGCCGACAAGAGTCGGCGCGAATTGCTCGACCAGCTCCGCAAGAGCAGCGGGCAGACGCTCGGCGAACTGTGCGACTACCTCGACATGACCCGGCAGGCCGTGACCAAGCATCTGGCCCTGCTGGAGTCGGCGAACCTGGTCGTCACCGTCTGGCGGGGCCGCGAGAAGCTGCACTACCTGAATCCCGTCCCGATCAACGACATCTACATGCGTTGGATCGGGAAATTCGAACAACGGAGGCTCCACGCACTCCACAACCTGAAACAAGCACTAGAGGAACACCAACATGACAACGCCTGAGCAAGTATACGAAACCTACATCAGGACCACGCCCGACAAGCTGTGGGCCGCAATCAC
>CAZGOX010000266.1:0-3888 GCA_964527955.1 uncultured Opitutaceae bacterium
CCTTTCGTTCGCCAAGCCTCACACGGTCGACCTCCGAGGATAGGGCTCAGACCCAGTTCGACCCACGATCCGCCGCTCTCGGAATTTTGCGTTTTGCCCCTAAATTTTGGCGGTTCACCCCTCAAAGTTCGCCTCCAGCAGCCAGGAACGCATTTTTCCCGTCCGAGCGACCGATGCCATGAACTGCAACAATACATCGACCCAGCTCTGTTGGATTCTTCGGGTGGGCGTCTTCATGGAATTCATCGGTCACGGGATGCTTGGATTCGGGCATCCCCCGGCCTGGGCGTCCTACTTCGGGGTCGTGGGAATTGGGCGCGGCTCTGCCTTGTACCTGATGTCTCCCGTGGGGCTTTTCGACATCGTCATGTGGCTCACCGTGCTGCTGGCTCCCATTCGGGTGGTGGTCCTGTACATGGCGCTCTGGGGCCTTTGGACGGCGTTGCTGAGGCCGCTTGCCGGTGAATCGGCGTGGGAGGCTGTCGAGCGGGCCGGCAATTTTGGGGCACCCTTTGCACTGTTCCTTCTTTCAGCCGGCGGCGGCTGGAGAAAGTGGCTGGGTTTTGCCCAGGTGCAGACGCTGGAGGGCGCCAGCCGCGAGTCGGTTTCGTGGGTGCTGCGCCTGACGACCGTCCTCCTGCTTGTGGGCCACGGGCTGCTGGGCCTCACTGTTCACAAGCCGCTGTACGCGGCGCAGTATGCTTCGATTGGACTCAGCTGGACCGGCCTCGAGCCGGCCATCGGTGCGCTCGAGTGCCTGCTCGCGCTCGCGGTCCTCGTCAGGCCCTCGCCGAAGCTTCTCGCAGGCGTAGTGCTGTGGAAGCTTGCTTCGGAGGCCTTGAACCCGATCGCCGGTTCGTCCTTTTGGGTGTTCGTCGAGCACGGGGGGAGCTATGCCGCGCCGCTCGCGCTCGCACTCCTGAACCAGGCCTACGACGGCGGCGTCTCCTGCATGAAGCGCGGTGCGTTGGCATAGTTTGATCGACGCGACTGGTGCGCGCAAGAGCGCCAAGGGTGCGGTACTGGGTCGATTTGACTGAAACAGGATAGGGACGCCCGGCCCGGGCGTCCAGGCATACGCTTGAGTCCGTTCCAAAACCCCTAGCGAATTTGGGGCATTTCAAGACGGACCCAGGAATTGCCGAAGAGCCTGAAAACGGATCCGGACGGGCGGGCCGCCCGTCCCTACCTTAAGACGTCTGCGAAGCTCGTATCCTCCAAAATGCGCAACCACCTATGGTTTGCATTACTGGCTCTTTGCCCTGTCATCCTTGGCTTCGCCCAAGGATGACAAGTATTAGGAATCTCGCCGATGTTCCCTACCGAGGCCGACTGGCGCCGTCTCCGACCGGCCTGCTGCACCTTGGGCACGCCCGGACGTTCTGGATCGCGGCCGCCCGCGCGCGAGCCGCAGGGGGCTCCCTGATTCTCCGGAGCGACGATCTCGACGCCGTGCGCTTCCGCATGGACTTCGCGCAGGCAATGATCGAGGACCTGCGGTGGCTCGGACTCACCTGGACCGAGGGTCCCGATGTGGGAGGCCCCCATGCCCCCTACCGCCAGAGCCAGCGCATGGCTCACTACCGGGCGGCCCTCGAGCGGCTCCATGCCGCGGGGCGGATCTACCCGTGCACCCGTTCACGGCGGGATGTGATCGAGGCGGTGGGTGCCCCGCATGAGGGCGGCGCCGACGACGAGCCGGTCTATCCCGCCGAATTCCGGCCGCCGGCCGGCGCTCCGATCCCGCCCCTCGGGTCAACGGTCTCGGTCAATTGGAGGCTTCGCATCGACGACGGGGATGAACTGTCCTTCGAGGATGGAATGGCCGGCCCGCAGCGGGCGGTGGCCGGCCGCGACTTTGGCGACTTCTTGGTGTGGCGGAAGGACGACGTGCCCAGCTACCAGCTCGCCTGCGCGGTGGATGACGCCGCCATGGGGATCACGGAGGTCGTGCGCGGGGCGGACCTCATCAGGAGCACGTTCCGGCAGCTGCTGGTCTACCGGGCGCTTGGGCTCGGGGCGCCGGCCTTCTGCCATTGCCCGCTGATGACCGACGCGGACGGCGTGCGCCTTGCCAAGCGCCACGACGCGCTGAGCCTCCGCCGCCTGCGCGAGCAGGGTATAACCCCGGAGTCGATCGTCGCCCGGTTCGGGTAGCGCAAAACCCCTTGCCACGGCTCCCCTGCGCTTGCCACTCTGCCTCCCCCCTATGCCGCAGCTCAAGTTCGCCGTTTTGGCAGGAGACTACATCGGGCCGGAGGTCATGGCCGAGGCCCTGCGCGTTCTCGCGCATGCGGCCGGCCAGGACGGGCTCTCCCTGGCGCCCGTCCAGGCCGACGTCGGAGGCGCCGGCATCGACCGGCACGGAAAGGCGCTTCCAGACTCCACCCTGAAGGTCTGCGAGCAGAGCGACGCGATCCTCTTTGGCTCCGTCGGCGGGCCGAAATGGGAGAAGCTCCCGCCCAAGGAGCAGCCCGAACGGGCCGCGCTTCTGCCCCTTCGAAAGCACTTCACCCTCTTTGCGAACATCCGCCCCGGCCTGCTCTACCGGGAGCTGGCGGATGCCTCCCCGATCAAGACCGAGCGGATCCCAGACGGGATCGACATCGTGTGCATCCGCGAACTCACCGGCGGCCTATACTTCGGCAAGCCCAAGGAGACCACGACGCTGCCGGATGGGGACCTCCAGGCGGTCGACACGATGGTCTACCGGAAGAGCGAGATCGAGCGGATCGCGGCCGTGGCTGTCGCCACGGCGCGGGCGCGCCGGAAGAGGCTCTGCTCCGTGGACAAGGCCAACGTGCTTGAGACGTCCGTCCTCTGGAGGAAGACGGTGGGCGACTACGTGGCCAGGAACGCCCCCGACCTTGAGCTCAGCCACATGTATGTGGACAACGCGGCGATGCAGCTCGTGCGCAACCCGAACCAGTTCGACGTGTTCGTGACCGAGAACATGTTCGGGGACATCCTCTCCGATGAGATGGCCGTGGTCTGCGGCTCCCTCGGCATGCTCTCCTCGGCGTCGCTCGGCGCAGGAAAGAACTCGCTCGGGTTTCCCTTCGGGCTCTACGAGCCGGCGGGCGGCACCGCGCCCGACATCGCGGGCAAGGGGATTGCCAACCCCTGCGCCCAGGTCCTCTCGGCGGCCCTCATGCTGCGGCACAGCTTTGGGCTGGAGAAGACGGCCGCGCGCATCGAGGCGGCGGTCAGGCGCGCGGTCACGGGCGGGACGAGGACCGCCGACATAGCCTTTGGCGGGGCGACCGTCGGGACAAAGGCCATGGCCGACGCCATCATAGCCCAGCTCCCATGACCTCAGCCGAGATCCGACAGTCGTTCCTGGATTTCTTCGCGGGGCACCGCCACACGATCGTGCCCTCGGCGTCGCTGATGCCCGATTCCCCGGGCCTGCTCTTCACCAACGCCGGCATGAACCAGTTCGTCCCGATCTTCCTCGGGGAAAGGAAGGCCGACGTCGCCGGCTGGGCGGGGGCCCGGCCGGGAAGCGACACCAGGGCGGCCGACACCCAGAAATGCATCCGCGCGGGCGGAAAGCACAACGACCTCGAGGATGTCGGCTTCGACACCTACCACCACACGATGTTCGAGATGCTGGGGAACTGGTCCTTCGGCGACTACTTCAAGAAGGAGTCGCTCGAATGGGGTTGGGACCTGTTGACCACGGTATGGGGAATCCCTGCCAAGCGTCTCTTTGCCACCGTGTACAGGCCCGGACCGGGCGAGCCCTCGGAATTCGACAGGGAGGCCCATGACATCTGGGCGGGGATTTTCAGGAAGGCGGGCCTGGACCCCGAGGTGCACATCGTCTCCGGGAACAAGAAGGACAATTTCTGGATGATGGGCGACACCGGCCCCTGCGGCCCGTGC
>CAZGOX010000267.1:0-3882 GCA_964527955.1 uncultured Opitutaceae bacterium
CCGCTGACGTTTGTCTACAACGGCTCGGCGCACGGCCCGACGATCACGCCGACGCCGTCCGCGGCCACGTTTACGACTTCTGGCACGACGACGGCGACGGCGGTTGGCAGTTACACGGCGACGGCCACGGCGACCGGAAACTATTCGGGAACGGGAACGATCACATGGACGATCACGAAGGCCGCGGCCACGGTCACGGTGAACAGCCTGACGGTACCCTATGACGGCACGGCCAAGTCCGTGACGGCCACAACCGTTCCGACGGGTCTGTCCGTCACGCTGACCTACAATGGCAGCAGCACGGCGCCGACGGCCGCGGGCACCTATGCCGTTGTGGCGACGGTCAATGATCCGAATTACACGGGCACGGGCACAGGCACGCTGATCATCTCGAAGGCGACCCCCGTCCTTGCCTGGACGGCGCCTTCGGCGATCACCTACGGAACGCTCCTCAGCGGAACGCAGCTTGATGCGACGTCCAGTGTCGCCGGCTCGTTCGTGTACAATCCGGCAGCCGGGGTAAAGCTGCCGGTTGGCACGGCCGAGGCCCTGAGCGCGACCTTTACGCCGACGGATACGACCGACTACGTGTCGGGCGGAACGGTCGGAACAACGATCACGGTGAACAAGGCTACGGCCACGGTCACGGTCCCGACGACAACCTCTCCCTACACCGGTTCGCCGATCGGCGTGACGGCAACGACCAATCCGACGGGCCTCACTGTGACCTACAGCTACACGGGCACGGGTGGGACGACCTACGGTCCGAGCGCCACGCCTCCCAAGGGCGTCGGCACCTACACGGTGACGGTGACGGTCAACGACCCGAGCTACACCGGAACGGGCACGGGCACGCTCACGATCACCAAGGCAACTCCGGCCCTGGCATGGGCAACGCCGGCGTCCATCACCTACGGAACGCTCCTGAGCTCGACGCAGCTGGATCCGACATCCAGCGTCCCCGGCACGTTCGTCTACTCGCCTGCGACGGGAACGAAGCTGCCCGTTGGCACGGGTGAGGTCCTGACGGCAACCTTTACGCCCACGGACGCCGTCGACTACGTGTCGGGTGGAACCGTCACGACGACGATCACTGTGACGAAGGCTGCGGCCACGGTCACGGTCCCGACGACGAGCACTCCGTACACGGGTTCGCCTATCGGCGTGACCGCCACAACCGGTCCGACCGGCCTGGCTGTGACCTACAGCTACACGGGCACGGGCGGGACGACCTACGGTCCGAGCTCCACGCCTCCGACGGGCGCCGGCAGCTACACGGTGACGGCAACGGTCAACGATCCGAACTACACCGGAACGGGCACCGGCACGCTCACAATCACCAAGGCGACCCCGGTCCTGGCCTGGAGCACGCCTGCGTCGATCGTTTATGGCACGCTCCTCAGCTCCACGCAGCTCCACGCCACGTCCAGCGTTGCCGGAACGTTCGCCTATTCGCCTGCGACCGGAACGAAGCTGCCCGTTGGCACGGCCGAAGTGCTGACCGCGACCTTCACGCCCACGGACACGGTAGACTATGTGTCGGGCGGAACCGTCACGACGACGATCACCGTGACGAAGGCCACGGCCACGATCACGCTCCCGACGACGACCGCGACCTACACCGGTTCGCCGATCAGCGTGACCGCCACGACCGGCCCGACCGGCCTCGCTGTGACCTATGTCTACACGGGCACGGGTGGAACGACTTATGGTCCGAGCTCCACGCCTCCGACGGGCGCCGGCAGTTATTCGGTGACGGCGACGATCAATGACCCGAACTACAACGGCACCTCGGCGACGGCGACCCTGACGATCACCAAGGCGACTCCGGTCCTGGCCTGGAGCACGCCTGCTTCCATCGCCTACGGAACGCTGCTGAGTTCGACGCAGCTCGATCCGACGTCCAGCGTCCCCGGAACGTTCGTGTATTCCCCGGCGACCGGAGCCAAGCTGCCGGTTGGCACGGGCGAGACCCTGACGGCGACCTTCACGCCCACGGACACGAAGGATTACGTGTCGGGCGGAACGGTCACGACGACGATCACCGTGACGAAGGCCGCGGCGACGATCACGCTCCCGACGACGACCGTGACCTACACGGGTTCGCCGATCGGCGTGACCGCCACGACCGGCCCGGCGGGCCTGGCCGTGACCTACACCTACACGGGAACGGGCGGAACGACCTACGGGCCGAGCTCCACGCCCCCGACGAACGCGGGCACCTATACGGTGACGGCTACGATCAACGATCCGAACTACACCGGCACCGCCACGGCGACCCTGACGATCGCCAAGGCGCCTGCGACGGTGAACCTGGCCAATTCGATCCAGTACTACACGGGTTCATCGATCACGATCACCGGAACGACCGTTCCGGCCAAACTGAGCGTGACCTACTCCTACGCGGGCACGGGATCGACGGTCTACGGGCCGAGCGCCACCGGTCCGATCAAGGTCGGCACGTATTCGGTCACGGAAACGGTCAACGATCCGAACTACTACGGCTCGGCGACCGCCACCCTCACGATCGAGACACACGAGTGCCTCGTCTGGCTGCAGGGCCACTGCGGCGACCAGACGGACAACGACGATGGAAGGGGTTACGACGGCCGCGGCGGCTATTCCAACATGGGCGACTACTGCAACAGCGGCGGCTATAATTCCAGCACGGCCACGCAGTTCGTCAGCGGCGGCTCGGTCGTTCCGCTCGCCTTTGCCCTCTACAACTGCAGCTCCAACAACACCTGGGGCGGCTACGGTACGGGATGCAACGGCAACTTCGTGACCGACACCTCGGTCGTCTTCTCGATCAGCGAAGTGGCCGCCAACGGCTCGATGTCCAACCCGGTCGTGTATGGCTACAGCGCAACGGGACCCAATCCGCCGAACTACTGGATCCTCAAGAACGAGTACCTGCTCAACTTCCCGACGGCTTCGGGCACGCACCACTACAGCATCGAGGTCTATCGTCCGGAGGCCGACGGTTCGCTCGAGCAGCTCGGTTCGCAGGATCTGTACACGAGCTCGAGCTGCCTGCCGGACTCCTGCTCGAACAGCAGCGACTTCAACGGAACGACGATCGCCAAGGGAAGCACCATCTGGTTCTCTAGCATCGTCAACGTGGGCTGCGACAGCACGAAGACGTCCGCCCTGGTCTTCGACAGTTCCACGATCACGTTCAAGGCCAACGGCAGCACGGTCACCGTGAATGTGCCGGCGGGCACGATCCAGTTCAGCCCGACGGCAACGACGGCGACGACGACCTACAACGCCTCGGCGAACAGCTGGGTGACGGTCGTGCCCTCAAGCTACACCGGCAATGTCTTCGTGACGGGTGTCTCCTATCCGGTGACGGCCGCGATTTCGGGCGGAATCAAGGGAGTCTCCTGGAACGGCCTTTGCCGCAGCGACAAGGGATCCCTCACCGCCAAGTGGCAGTGGTCCGCCTCGGTCTACACCCAGTTCGCGGCCGACGGCTCCCTGGGTGTGAAGCCGGTCGACTCGAGCACGCTCAGCCAGTACAAGAACTCCGATCACGCCGGCACGCCTGAGAGTTACAAGCAGTACCTGACAGCCGGCGCCTGCGGCACGGGCGGCACGAATTACACCGGCACGTACGGCACCGTGTGCTCTCCGAAGGTCGGCAGCAGCTGCTGGCTCGACTCCACCTCGTTCCAGTACGGCTGGTGGGGCTATTGGGGCTGGGATGGAACCTGGGCCAATTCGATCACCGGCGGCGGCGGCTGGGGCAATGGCGGCTCGGGCAACAACAGCTGCGGCAACGGCGGCGACGGCGCTGCCGACGGCGGCTGGGGTTCGGGCTGGAACAACGGCAACAGCAACTTCGGCTACGGCAATTGGTAGCTCATTGACCGTCCGGCT
>CAZGOX010000268.1:0-3877 GCA_964527955.1 uncultured Opitutaceae bacterium
CCCTTGTCCAGCCCTGAAATCTCGGTGCTTGGTGCATTCGACTGAAGTCGGGTAGGGACGCCCGGCCCGGGCGTCCGGGCATGCTTCCAGGCCATTCGTAGTTCCCGGACGGGCGGGCCGCCCGTCCCTACCTCGAAACGCCTGAATGAGGCCGCCGGTCCAAACGCACCCAGTGCCGAGATTTCAGGCCAAATTGGACTTTGACCGTTTTCGACATTTGTCGGATGGTTCCGCGCTCCGGCCATGAACCTCGAAGCGATCAAGGCCGCCCTTCTCGCCTCCTACGAGACGGACGGCGGCATCAACCACCTCGATGGGGTCAACCTGCCGTCGCAGGAATCGATCAACGCCCTGGCGAGCGACTTCATGCACCTGCTTTTCCCGGGGTACTTCGAGGACACCGGGCTTGCGAAACGGGATGTTCCCGCGCACATCGACAGCCTGCTCGCCCGCGTCGAGGCGCGCCTGACCAAGGAGATCGAGAAGAGCCTGGGGTTTTCCCGCGATCCCGCCCCGGCCTCCCGCGCCCGGGAGGTCGCCGCCCAGGCGCTTGGTCAGTTTCCGGAGCTGAGAAAGATCATCCAAACCGACGTCGCCGCGGCCTACCAGGGGGACCCTGCCGCCAGCTCGGTCGAGGAGATCATCCTCGCCTACCCCTGCGTCCTTGTGATCTCGCTCCAGCGGGTCGCGCACGTGCTGTATCACCTGGGCGTGCCGCTGCTCCCCAGGATGCTCACCGAGTACGCGCACGAGCGGACCGGCGCGGACATCCACCCGGGCGCGCGGCTTGGGACCCATTTCTTCATCGACCACTGCACGGGGGTCGTGATCGGCGAGACCTCCACGCTCGGGGACCACGTGAAGCTCTACCAGGGAGTGACGCTCGGCGCCAAGTCCTTCGAGCTCGACGCCGAGGGAAACCCGGTGAAGAGCGTGAAACGCCATCCCGACCTCGGCGACCATGTGACGGTCTACCCAGGCGCAACGATCCTGGGCGGGACCACGGTCATCGGGCGCAACTCCGTCATCGGGTCGCACGTGTGGCTGATGAAGTCCGTCCCCCCGGACAGCATCGTCTACTACCAGGGTGAGGCCATGTCGATCGTCCGCGAGCAGCGCAACAAGCCGAAGGGGTCCAAGTCGGCGCCCGTCAGCATCGAGCAGGGCGACTGGGTCATTTGAGCCCCTGCCGCTCCGCCAAGCCGTGGGCGAGGTCCCGTGCGAAAAACGGGCCCCCATAGACAAGCCCCGTGTAGACCTGGACGAGCGTCGCGCCCGCGTCGAGCTTCTCGCCTGCGCCCGCCGCGTCGACCACGCCGCCCGACCCGATGATCGGCAGGCGGCCCAGTGTCGCCCGGTGGATATAACCTATGATGTCCGTCGACCGGGCCCGCAGCGGCGCGCCGCTCAGGCCGCCGGCCTCGCCCACCCGGGCAAACGCGCCCGGGCGCGCGAGGGTCGTATTGGTGGCGATGATACCGTCGAAGCCGTGGTCAGCGACCACCTGCAGCACCGAGTCGATCTGCCGGAAGCCCAGGTCCGGCGCGATCTTGAGAAGGAGGGGCACCCTGCCCCGCCCCGAGAACGCCATGCGCTCCCGGTTGCGCCAGGCCACCGCCCCGGCGAGGGCCCGCAGGCGCTCCTCGTCCTGGAGCTGGCGCAGCCCGGGCGTGTTGGGACTCGACACGTTGAGCACGAGGTAGTCCGCCCAGTCCGCCAGGAGGTCGAAGCTTGCCAGGTAGTCCTGGACCGCCAGGCCGATGTCGACCGCCTTCGACTTGCCCAGGTTCACGCCGAGGGGAATGCGCCTTCGCCCGGGGCCCGGCATCCGCGCAAGCCTTGCCGCCACGGCCGCGGCGCCCTCGTTGTTGAAGCCCATCCGGTTGATCAGCGCCTTCTCGGCGGGATAGCGAAACACCCTGGGCCGCGGGTTCCCGGGCTGCGCGAGCGCGGTCACGGTGCCGACCTCGACATGCCCGAAGCCCAGCGCCGCCGCGGCCGGCCAGACCCTGGCGTCCTTGTCGAATCCCGCCGCAAGGCCGACCGCGTTGGGAAACTTCAGGCCGAAGGCCTCGATCGGCCGGAACCGTCCTGCCGGGAGGCGCGTCCACGCCTCCAGGATCCGGCACGCGGGCGGCATGGCCCCGAGCACCGCAAGCGCCGACACCGCAAGCTCGTGGGCCCTCTCGGGGTCGAGCCGAAAGAGCGCCGGCTTCAACCACTTCTCATAAAGGACTCCCATTGGCGACAGCGTGGAAACCAGCCGGCAAAACGCAAGTGTTGCCCGGAAGCCCGACGCCCGCTTTCAGGGGCAAAACCAACTTCATTTTAACCAACTCATTAGCATGGCATTGCAAAAAGTATTTTTGTGCTTGTTTTTTCGAACCCCACCGGCACGCTGCGCTCAAATTTTCCACCTTCATGGCTAAACCGCTATCGACCCTTGTTTGGTGCGTTGTCCGCCTCGGCGAGGACCACAATTGGTGGGTCGCGGAGACCAGCGATCCCGTGCGCTGGGACGTGGACGGGCTCAGCATCGTCGATCCCCGCCAGGTGGCCCACCTGATCGAGCTGGTCGACCAGCTGCGCGATTACGGCTTCGACCAGGACATGTTTGAGGCCGCGTTCATAAGCTTCCGCATCGAGAAGGACCTCGACGGCGAGCGGGTCAGGCTCAAGCGCGTCAAGGAGTCGCTCTTTGAGTCGGACGAGAAGCTCTTTGCGCTGCCGGACATCCTCGACGAGGAGAACGGGCCGTACGCCGACCTCCTCGACCACCTCACGCGCTGCCGCGTGAAGATGCTGAATGATCTTTTCGACTTCGAGGCCAAGCTTTCCGTCGACGAGGTCGAGGACGAGATCCGCGAGGACCAGAACGCGCATTTCATCGAAGGCAAGGCAGTGCACACCTTCGCCGAGCTCACGGCCATCCTTGAGTACATGCCCGCCGGGCACGAGCACGACGAGGAGCATCCCTCCAAGGACATTGAGGACCACGGCGAGGACGACCTGCCGGAACTCGACAAGGAGGAGGAGGAAAAGCTGAAGAACGACGAGTCGCTCAAGTGGGACGAGGACGAGGACAGGCCCGACGAGGAGGACCCGGACAAGGATCCCGACGAGGAGAAAGCCGAGTCCAAGGACGACGACGACGACGAGGACGAGGAAAAGCCCAAGCGTCGCCCTTCCAAGAAGAAGAGCCCCAAGGGTTGATCGTTCGCGGCTAGCGCTTCGCCAGCTCCGCGGCCATGTCGCGGGCGAAGTAGGTCAGGATCATGTCGGCGCCCGCGCGCTTGATCGCGAGCAGCGATTCGCGCCGGGTCGCGTGAAGGTCGAGCCAGCCCAGCCGCGCCGCGGCCTGGATCTGCGAGTACTCTCCGGACACCTGGTAGGCCGCCAAAGGCTTTGCCGTGGCGCCCCGGACTTCCCGGATGATGTCGAGATAGGGCCCGGCGGGCTTCACCATGATGATGTCGGCCCCCTCCTTGTCGTCGAGGACCGCCTCGGCCAGGGCCTCCCTGCGGTTGGCAGGGTTCAGCTGGTAGGTGCGCTTGTCGATCGCCTTGGCGCCCGGCCCCTTGTCGCTGCCCACGGCCGCCCGGAAGGGTCCGTAGTAGGCGGACGCAAACTTCGCCGAATAGGCCATGATGCCGGTCTGCTCGAAGCCCGCCTCGTCCAGCGCGCGGCGCAGGGCGCCCACGCGGCCATCCATCATGTCGCTAGGGGCCACGAGGTCGACCCCGCTCCTCGCATGCAGGACCGCCATACGGGCGAGGATCCCGACCGTGCGGTCGTTGTCGACATCCAGCCCGTCCGCCGAAAGCACGCCGTCGTGTCCGTGATCGGTGTAGGGGTCGAGGGCGATGTCGGTCATCAC
>CAZGOX010000269.1:0-3860 GCA_964527955.1 uncultured Opitutaceae bacterium
GGACCGAGGCCGCGTCCGCGAGCTCATAGGCCCGCGCCATGAATTTCCGGTCCTCAGCCGTGCAGGCGGGATCATCCGGCAACGGCGGAACCGTCGCGGCCCTCGCCAGCGAGCTGAACGCACAGAGGGCAGAGAGATAGAGGGCGGCCGGCCGCGCCCAAGGCCGGAAGAGCCGGCCCGGCAGGCCAAACCGGAGGAGTGAAGCTTTTCGGTTGGAGCGAATGGAGATGGTATTCATGGAAAAGTGATGGGGGGACGACAGGCTACGCGCCGGAAAAAGTCGCGCCCGATAGCCGAGGGAGAACCTGCTGCCTCATGATGCCGGAGGCAGCACGCCGTGTGCCACGGGTCCGCCGGGGGAACCCGGCCGGCGGGGGAAACGGGCCGGGTTCAAGGGCGGAAAAGCCACCCCGCGATGAGGTGCACCGTGCCCTTGGTGCCAGCGATGTCCGCCCGCACCACCTTGCAGCCGTTGATGGTGGCCGCCTCCCCGGGTCCGCCCAGCACGGCCTTGATCTCGATCCCCGCCACAGTCCGGTAATTCCCCTCCGCCAGCTGCTGCAGCGTGACCTTGCCCTGGATCATGTGCGCCTGGACGTACTGCAGGGCCAGGGCGCGGTTTTCCGGGGAGAAGATGCGCTGATAGTGGTCGGGAGGGAGTTCATAAAAGGTCGTGTCGATCGGGAGGATCAGCGTCACGTCCTCGCTGGTCAGGCTCTCCACCGAGACACCGGCGAGGCGCAGGATCTGGAGATAGCCGAAGATGCGCCCGGTCGACACGGCATTGTTCAGGGCGGGCCTTTCGGCCTGCGCGCGGAGGGCCGATGGCGCGAGGACGAGCAGCGGAAGCACGAGTCCGACCCGCATGCAAGCGGCGCGGAATTGCGGCCGGCCGCGGTGAAAACATTTCATGGACCGCCTCCTTCCGTCTGCCGCCCCATCCGGTAGCGGGTGTTCCGTTGGAACTGCCTGAGGTCAATGTTCACAAATTCCCGGTTCCGGACGACCGGCTCCCCTCCCACGTAGACATCGGTCACGTTGGCCCGGCTGCAGCTGAAGACGAGGGTGGCGTAGGGGTCCAGCGAAAGGCCGGTGTAGGGATCGTCCGGGTCGACGACGATGAAGTCGGCGAACTTGCCGACCTCCAGGCTCCCGACCTCCTGCTCCACCCGGAGGGCGCGGGCGGTGCCCAGCGTATGGAGCAGAAGCACTTGGTGCGGCGACATGACCGCGGGGTCGGCCCGCAGGGCGCGCAGGCTGTAAAGGCCGACCCGCATGTTCTGGAAGGGATCGGCGATGTCGGCGCTCGCCTGGCCATCGATGCCCATGCCCACGGTGATGCCCAGCTTGAGGTAGCGAGGGATGTCCGAGAGGCCGGATCCGAGGCGGGCGTTGGAAAGCGGGTTCCAGATCATCGTGGCGCCGGCGGCCGCCGACTCGCGCAGGATGTCCTCGGTCGGATGGACAAAATGGGCGAAGGTGAGATTGGGACCGAGGATGCCATATTTCTTAAGCCACTCGAAATTGGCGCGTTCGTACTGGGTCCGCGGGACGTTCGGCGGGGGCTCGAGGAAATGCATCTGCATGTCCATCTTGAGCTCGGGAAAGGCCTTGAGGGCGTCGAATTCGAAATGGCTCACGTCCTCCGTCCACCGCATCGCGACGCTGGCGATGCTCACCTTGAGCATGCGTTCATTCCCGGGATAGGATCTCGATTCCTGCAGGAACCGGCGCAGATTTTCCATCTGCTGGTCCCGGCTGTAGAAGCCGTGGGACTCGGGCATGCCGTAGCCAAAGATGAACCGCCCCCGTGCGTCGATTTCGGCCGTGAAGGTCTCAAAGTAATCGTCGTAGGTCATGGTGCGCGTCATCAGCGCATAGTTGTACACGGTGGTGATCCCGCCATAGAGCATGTCGAGCGCCCCGTGGAGGACGGCGGCGTACGTGTCCCCGGTTTGCACCGTGCGAGTGGCGGCCGCGCTACCCCGTCCGCCGCCGCCCCATTCCGTCACCCAGCTGCCGGCAGCCCGTCCGCGCGTGACGCTCTGGCTCAGGTGGTTGTGACCGGAGATGAATCCGGGCATGACGATCCGCCCCTGGACGTCGAGCCTCGGGCCATCGCTCGCCGGCGCCTCGCCCGGACCGATGCCCGCAATTCGTCCGTCCGGCCCGATGATCATATAGCCGTGAAAGGGGGGCGCCTCGGAACCATCGAGCGGGACCAGAAGCGCATTTGTGACAGTGAGTGCGGCGGTATCCGCGCGAGCCCGGACCGGCCCCAGGGCGGCGAAGGCCAGGAGGAGTCCCGCGATCCTTCCGGTCGGAAGCATGCCGTGGCGGATTCGGCTCATGGGGGTGCACCCGCAAGCCTGGACCCGGCGCGCCGCCTGGCTTCGCGCGAGACGCCATTCAGGTCCAGCCAGGCATGCCGCCCCTGCCGGACGACCGGTTTGCCTGCGACAAAGACGTTCGAGATGTTCAGCCGATCGCACGCGAGCACGAGCGTCGCGTAGAGGTCCAGCACCGGTCCCGTATCGGGCCAATGCGGATCGATCAGGACGATGTCACCATATTTGCCGGGTTCCAGCGTCCCGACGCGGTCGGCCACGTGGATCGCCCTCGCCGCGCCGATCGTATGCATCCGCAGCATGGCCAGGGGCTGCAGACCCCGGGGGTCGCTGTCGCGGAAGCGGATACCGTACAGGCCCATCCGCATGTTCTCGAACGGGTCGGCAATCCCCGCGCCCGCCAGGGAATCGATGCCCAGCCCGACCGTCAGACCCATCTTCAAATATCCCGGGACGTCGGCCATGCCAAGTCCGAGCCGGCCGTCGGACATCGGACTCCAGACCAGCGACGCGCCGGCCGAGGCGGGCGCGTTAGTCGCAGGCGGCTGAAATCCCAAGCAACGGACTTGGAGGTCATTGGCGAATTCGGGAAACGCCCTCAGCGCATCGGCCTCGGCGCCGCGCAACGCCAGACCGGCCATGTTCGAGCGCAGGAGGAGCCCCGAGGGCGCGTGTCCGGCTGCTTTGTCCAGGTACGAGCGCAGGCCGGCCCGCAGCCGCTCAGGGGCCTCGGCTGGACCGGCCTGATAGCCAAAAACAAAATGTCCGCCCGCGTCGAATTCCGCGTCGAGCTGCTCCAGGTAGAGCGCGGTGGGCAGGGACCCGGATCCGGTGGTGTCGTTGTAGACGGTGGTGATTCCCGCGCGCAGCAGGTCCAGGGCGCCGTGCAGCGTGTAGACGTATAGGTCCCCCTTTTGGATCCGGTTTCCGCGGAGCAGCGATTGGATGGTCGCATCCGCCTGGGCCGCCGTCCCGTCCGGCGCTCCACCCCGGGCCACGCTGTCGGCGAGCCGGGTGCGAGCCGACACAAAGCCGGGCATGGCGACCTGGCCGGCCGCATCAAAAACCTCGCTGGCCTCGATGGAAGCGGGGGCCGCCCCCTTGCCGATTTTCGCGATCTTTCCCCTGTGATCGACCACGATGTAGCCGACGAACGGATCCTCCTGTCCCTGGGCCAGCGTGATGATCTGGCAGTTGACGAGCAGCAGCCGGTTGACCGCTTCCTCCGCCCGCCCGGTGACCCCCAGCCCGAAGGATCCAATGAGGGCGAGCCAGCCCCAGCCGCGGGCCCCGTTCACGGGCTTGGATGCTGCGCCTTCTGCCACGCCACGTGTTCGGCCGTCAAGACCAGCCCCTGATCCTCCATCAGGGGTCCCCGAATCTCGATCGGATAACCCAGGCGCTCATAGACCTCCCGGCATTGGAGTGGATGAACCGGCAGGACGCGGCCGGACACCCGCTGGGCCTGCAGGGCCGTGACCCCGTACACCATCCGGTGGATGCCGGCGCTGC
>CAZGOX010000270.1:0-660 GCA_964527955.1 uncultured Opitutaceae bacterium
CGTGCTTAACCCATTCAGCCACGACGCGGGCTTCTCGTATGGCTGGCAGGTCTATGCCCTTCCGGTGTTCCTCGCGGGAGGGGAGCATGGATTCGTGCTCCTCTCGGCGGCCGCAATGGTACTCCTGCTCATGGCGATCGGGGCGCCGATCGCGCGGCGCTACGGGCCCACGACGGCATGGGCCGCGGTCCTTGTCGCGAGCTTTGTCCTGTGCGGCGTCGCCAGGGAGTCGCTCACCAACAATGACGTCCCCCTGATGCTGGTCGAGGTGGCCGCGATTCGCATGGCCCTCCTATCGGCGCAGCCCGCGGGAACGGCGGTGGACCTGGCGGCCGGCCTCCTGTGCGGATTCGCGGTGGCCATCAAGCCGCAGGGCGCGGGCACCGTCCTGCTCGTGGCCTGCTGGATCCTGGTGCGGGCACGCCGGAGGGCGCCGGCCGCGGCGGCGGCATTTGCCGGCGGATTCGCGCCCCTGGCCCTCGTCTGGCCGGTGATCAACCTCCTGGCATACGGCTCGCCACTGCCGCAGATCATGCTCATGTGGCCCCCGCGAGGCGGGTACCTCCCGCAGATGCGGGAGTGCATGTCCGTTCTCATGGGCAACTTTGGGCTCTGGTACAGGCTAAACTACCCGAGGATCTTCAGCCAGGGAATGGAGGG
>CAZGOX010000270.1:670-3850 GCA_964527955.1 uncultured Opitutaceae bacterium
GCTCCTCCTGGTTTGCGGAGCGCCGTTTCTCCTCATTCGCCCGGCAAGGCGGGACCCGGTGATCCGCCTGCTCGTCGGATTCGCGGTCGGCAGGGCACTCCTATTGACCGTACTTTCCAAGGGGGACCCGGCGATCGTCTTCCACGATCGGTACCATCTTGCGTCCTACATCGCCATTGGCATCGCGGTGATGCTTGGCGTGCACCACGCCGTCGTACAGCGCAAGCTGCCCAGGTGGGCGCTGCTGCACTATGCGGCGGCAGCCGCCATCCTTCTGGCGACCACCCGCCTGTTCCTGTCCCCGCTGCAGATCCTAAGCCCGACCGGGACCACGGGAAGCAACCGCGTGGAATTGCGCCCATCGATGGCGGAGGACGCCTGCAAGGCCCTGGGAACCCTGGCCGAGGCCAGGGGAGGCGGACCGCTCGGGATCGGCTCCGATTGGATCTCCGAGTTCGTCCCCGCCGGGGCGCTGGTGGCCACGACGGTCATCGATCCGTACCCTCTAGACAGGCCGTTTCTGCAGATTCTCCCGGTGAGCCAGACCAGGATCGACCTGGCGCGGCCGCCAGGCGAGATTCTCGGCGCCCTGAGGCGCGAGGGCGCCGGCTTCCTCCAGCTGACCGAGTTCTCGGGACTGAACCTGTGGATGAATCCGACGATCTCCGGGTGGCTTCAATCCGCGCGCCGGATCCCGAACGAGCCGGGTGTGGAGCGCATGGTTTGGTTTAGCTACCCAACCGACAAGGGATCGCAGGCGGTCTACAGGATCTCCGGCGCCGTTGACAGCGACCCCGCCGGCGCCCGGCCGTCCGCACCGGAGCTCGGCAAGCTCGAAAGGGGGACCGACGGCACGCTGTGGGTGCGGTGGCGCCCGATTGCGTTCGGCGAGATCGAGGTTCTCGGCGTGCCAGGCTTGGGCGGCACACCGGCGCTTGGCGGCACGCGGGCGGCCTACGGCCGTTTCCCGATCCGCACGGCGCTGCCGGGCGTGGACTCGATCCGCCTGGTCCACCGTGTGAACGGCAGATCCTCAGCCGCAACCGACATTCCGTATTCTGCGCGCTGAGGACCGCGAGCCTGATTCGCGCGGAATAAAACGATCCCAGAAACGTCCAATGCGCGGGATCATTCCGCCGCGCCGGGGCTCCCGGCGCGTGCGGCGAGCGCCAAGTCCCAGACCCTTGTGAGGTAGTCCCGCCGGGGAATGCCTTCCGCATCCGAGCGCGCGACAAACTTAAGGGCCTGCCCCTCGCGGCACTCGATCCCCTGGGCGCCGTCGAAGCGGTCCCAGAAGAACACGAGCTCAAAGCCCTCCGGATAGCCCAGCGCGTCCGACGGGTAGCTCGCCAGGAACCGGGGATTCGCGCAGGCGTAGCGGGTCTCCTCCAGGAACTCCCGCCGCGCGCCCTCCAGGGGCGATTCCCCCGGCTCGATGTGGCCTCCCGGAACGACCCAGATCCCCGGGTCCTGGATCGTGGGCTTCTCGTCGCGAAGCTGGAGCAGGGCGGCCCCGTCGTCCTTTAGCAGGATGATCCCGGCGACGACCTTGCGGCCGGCCGGCGGATTGGGGGCTTCCGCGGGAGCCCTGCCGAAGTGCGCGCGCCTCCAGATCCAAAGGTAGTTCGAGGAGAGGCTGATGGTGGTCGAGAAGCCGACCGCGAGCACCGAGGCAAGGAGGTAGTTGATGCCGAGGCGATTCAGGACGTTTGCGGCGATCCACCACACGAGGAACGCCGTCCCGTTGGCCACGTGGTACTGCCACAGCTTGAGCCAGGTGAGCTTGCCGCTCCGAAAGACCCAGACGTCATTGAGCACGTAGCGAAGGAGCGTGCAGATCTCGGCGCAGAGTAACGTGGCGAGCGGGACGTTGAGGCCAAGATGCTGGACCAGCGCGTACAGGAGGGCGGTGTTCACGCCCATGAAGAGCAGGCCGGCGGCGAACCAGCGGGCTATCGATGCGGCCAGGGGCCTCCAGTTCTCGGGAAGCGTCACGGGGCGTCCTTACCCTTCCAGCCGCACCCGGACGGGCCGCTTCGCGTAGGCCTGGGGATTCGCCACGTGGACGTCGTAGAAGAGCCTGCAGAAGACCGCGGCGGTCTCCCCGAGGTTGCGCAGCGAGAATGACGAGCTGCCCTTCATGCCAACCTGTCGGTAGCTGGCCACCTCGATGAACGAGACGCCCTGGCGAAGCAGCTTCACGTTGATCTCGGCCACGATGCTGAACCGCGTCGAGAACAGCCGGAGCCTCCTTAGGTTCTCGACCGGGTACACGCACGGGCCGTTGATGTACTGCGGGTAGACGTCGAAGCAGGTCGTGTAGACGAGGCCGAAGAGCGTCGAGAGGATGTTGCGCACGCGGCCGCGCTGCTCCCGGTTCTCGAAATAGCACATGACCATGTCCGCCTTCCCCGAATTGCGGATGAGCTCGAGGAGCGTCTTGGCCGGAAGGTCGTTGTCGCCCGGGACGATGAGGAGCTGCCGGCCGGCCGCGCGGGAGATCGCGACCTGGAGCGAGGCGCCAAGGCCCAGGTTCCTCGGGTTCCTCACGAGCACGACGCGGGGATCGCCCCTTGCGATCTCCTCGACGATGGCCGCGGTGCGGTCGGTGCTCCCGTCGTCCACGACCAGCATCTCCGCGGACCTGCCCGGGCACGATGATAGCACCCGGGCGATCGCGCCAAGCGTGCCCGCAATGTTGCGCTCCTCGTTGAGCGCGGGCACGACGAGCGTCAGGTCGACCAACTGGGGAGGGGTGGGGGAGTCGGTTTGCATCCGGGTTCAGGCCCGCCTGCCGAAGAGGAGGGACCTCAGTCCCGAGAAGAAATGGGCGATGTGCAAGACCGCTCCGCGCCTCAGGTAGATGCGGTCCCCGCGGCGGAACAGCTGGCCGCCGCTCTCGAGCCGCAGGAGGCGGGCGTCGAGCACCTCGGCCATGCCGTAGCGCTCCCTCAGCGCCGAGTCGGGCACGGGTAGCGGGTGCTGCCGGCGGATCTCCATGACCATGCGAATCCTCATCGAGGAGACGTTGAGGTTTATCACGTTGAAGAAGCAGAAGCCGAGAAAGGCGTAGCTGAGGATCCCGAGGACAAGATAGCCGCACGCGTCGAGGCCTCCCAGGGGCAGGCGAAGCAGCGAGAAGAGGAGCGCACCCGCGCATGCCGCAAATCCGACCCCGAA
>CAZGOX010000271.1:0-3822 GCA_964527955.1 uncultured Opitutaceae bacterium
TGTACTGCGGCCGCAACGAGGGCCTGCCACCTGCGGATCTCAACGAATCGCTGCGGGACTCCGTGCAGGAGCTGGACGGCACCCGAACCTATCTTCCCAACTCGGCGGGCGGGGTCGCGACCGGCCACGGCCCGTACGACGTCCAGGACCCTGACTGGTACTTCGCCAACCGCGGAGCCACCCTGCACAGCGAACTCGGCATCGTCGCCGTGCCGGTCGTCGAGAGCATGCGCGAGATGATGCCTGAGGGCAGCCTTTGGCCGATCAACCAGATGTGGGCCGTCCACGACTACCAGACGCCAAGGATGCCCCTGTACACGCAGCGGATCGTGCGGCGCTACGGAGCACCGACCGGGATCGAAGACTACTGCCGGAAGGCCCAGATGGTGAACCTGGAGTCGGCCAAGGCCATGTACGAGAGCCTGCAAAGCCGCCAGGGCAGCGGCACCCTGGTATGGATGACCCAGCCGGCGTGGCCATCGCTGATTTGCCAGCTCTACGACTACTTCTTCGAGCCCACCGCGGCCTTTTATGGGGCCAAGACCGCGTGCGAACCTCTCCACATCCTGTGGGACCAGGACACGGACCGGGTCAAGGTGGCAAACGACACGCTTGAAGACCGGCCGGGCCTCACCGTCGAAGCCGCGACCTATGACCTCGCGGGAGTTGAACTCTGGCACGCCTCGAGCGCGATCCTGGCCTCCTGCCAAGCGACCCGGGATTGCTTCGCCCTCCCGAGGCCCGCCGACCCTGCGGAGGTTTTCTTCGTGAGGTTGCGCCTGCGCGACCAAGGCGCCGTCGTGTCCGAGAATTTCTACTGGTCGGCCGGAAAGGGTCGCCCTTGCATCGGGCTGAACGAGCTTCCCCGGGTGACTGTGTCCAGCTCCGCGATCCGCGTTCCAGCCTCGGACGGGTACCTGGTCCTCCGGGTGACATCGCGCAACGCCGGCAGCGCGCCGGCCGTCATGATCCGGCTGAGGGTCGTTCGGGCGGTCTCCGGGAAAAGGGTCCTGCCCGCCTCGTACGATGATAATTTCTTCTCGCTTCTTCCGGGCGAGGACAAGGTCGTCGAGATCCGCATCCCGGCCTCCTCCCTCGCCGGCGAGGCCCCCCTCCTCCTCCAGGAAGGCTGGAACGTTCCGGAACGAGAGGTTCCGCAGACTGTTTCAAGGTAGGGACGGGCGGCCCGCCCGTCCGGGCAAACTACAGAGCCATTCGCATGCCCGGACGCCCGGGCCGGGCGTCCCTACCTTCCAAGCCCCGCAAGATTGCATCCCGCTCGCAGGCAAACTACGTTTTCAGCCTATGGTCAAAGTAACAGGAGAATACCAAGGAGGGCTCCACTGCACCGCGGTGCACGGCCCGTCGGGATCCCAGCTGAACACGGACGCGCCGAAGGACAACCAGGGGCGCGGCGAGGCCTTCTCACCGACAGACCTTGTGGCGACGGCCTATGTCACCTGCATTGCGACAACGATGGCCATCGTCGCCAGCAGGCATGGGGTGGACCTTGCAGGCATGCGCTACGAGGCGACCAAGGAAATGACGACGGAACCGCCGCGCCGCATCGCGAGATTGACGGCCCATCTCTGGCTGCCGCCCGCCGCCGACAAGCTCCCACCGGGCCTCATGGAGGCGACCGCAAAGGGATGCCCCGTGCACCGCAGCCTGGCTCCCGAGGTCGAGAAGGTTATCGAGTTCCACCAGGTCTCCTAACGATTGCATTGATTTGGCATTTGTAGGTCAGCGAGCTTGCTCGCGCCTTCCTGAGCGCGAGCAAGCTCGCTGACCTACAGATGATCGGTCGATTCGGACGGGGCCCCCTACCCCAATAGCGACTTCAGGTCCGCTAGCGAGAGCCTCGCCGCCTCGGCGGCGCTTGCCTCAAAGACATCGGCGAGAAGCGCCCTCTTCTCCGCCTGCAGCCCAAGGACCTTCTCCTCGACCGTCCCGGCGCAGACCAGCTTGTAGCTCGTGACGGTCCTCGACTGGCCGATCCGGTGCGCGCGGTCAGTCGCCTGCGCCTCCACGGCGGGATTCCACCATGGATCGAAATGAACCACCGTGTCGGCCCCGGTAAGATTGAGCCCCGTTCCACCGGCCCTCAACGACAGGAGAAACACCGGCACTCCCGCCGAGCCCTGGAACCGGTCCACCTCCGCCTGGCGTGCGCCCGCGGGCATCGACCCGTCGAGATAGCAATGCTCCACGCCCTGGACCCGGAGTTCCTCGCGGAGAAGCGCAAGCACCGAGGTGAACTGCGAAAAGACGAGCAACCTGTGCCCTCCGTCCAGCGCCTCGCCCAGCAACTCCCGAAATGCCTCGAGCTTCGCCGAGCCCTCATATCCCGTCTCGGCCCCTCCTGCATCCCCAGCGGCGTCCGCGGGTGCAACGAGCCGCGGATCGCAGCAGATCTGGCGAAGCCGGAGCAGCTGCGTGAGGACCGCGAGGCGGAGGCGCGGTTCGCCGGCCCCCTTTGCCGCGAGATCGTGAAGCTCCCGCTCGGACTTCTCCTGAGTGGCCCGGTAGAGCTCCGCCTGCGCGGGCGAGAATTCGCACCACACGACCTGCTCGATCTTCGCCGGCAGCTCCGGCGCCACGGCCTGCTTGGTCCGCCGCAGGATGTAGGGAGCGGACTTGGCCCGAAGCCGCGCGTCCAGCCACTCCCGCTGCTCGCGCCGGGCGCCGGCGGGGAACTGCTCGAGGTAACCCGGGAGGATGAAGTCGATGAGCGCCCGGAGGTCCTCGAGCGAGTTCTCCACGGGGGTTCCGGTGAGTAAAAACCGGCTGCGTGCCCGCAGGGTCCGAAGGGCCTGGGCGTTCTGCGACCGGCGGTTCTTCACGTGCTGCGCCTCATCGCCGATGATGCTGTTGAATTCGATTCCGGCAAACAGCTCCCGGTCCCGGCTCAACGTTCCATACGAGGTGATGGCGAGGTCTGCGCCCGAAAAAACCTCCGCAGTCGAGGACCTCCCTCCGCCGTGGTGGACGATGACCCGGAGTTGCGGGGCAAACCGGGCTGCCTCCCTCCGCCAATTCTCCACGAGCGAGGCGGGGCAGACCACGAGGCTCGGCGCAGCCCCTTCCCCCCCTGCCTGGGCGCACAGGAGCGCAAGCGCCTGCACGGTCTTCCCCAGCCCCATCTCGTCCGCCAGGATTCCACCGAGCCCGTTCCGGTGCAGGTGCCAGAGCCACGCCGTGCCCAGCCGCTGGTAGGGGCGCATCAACCGGTCGAAATCCGGCGGCACGGGCGCCGGCTCGAGCTTGGATAGGTTCTTGAGGGCCGTGGTCCTGGCGCTCCACGCCTCGGGAGGCCGGAATCCGGGCGAGAGCTCCTCAAGGATCTGCTCAACTTCCACGGCCCTCGCGGGAGCGACCCTGTGCGTCCTCGCTCCAGGCGTGCCAGGTGCGCCTCCCGTGATCGCCCGCTGCGCCTCGCCAAGGCGCCGGACGCTCTCAGGGTCCACAAGAAACACCTTGCCGCCGGCCTCGACGTACAGCCGGCTGGTGGCCATGGACTCCCTTAGGGCTGCGTCACCCCCGGGGCCCGCGCTCAACCCGATGGTCACCTCGAGGCTGCCTCCGGCGGCCGAGGCCTTGCATATCACCTCCGCCTCCTGGAGACGAACCGTGTTGGATACGAAGTTTTGGGTGAAGCGCGCGCCGAAGACCTCGCGCAGTCGCCTCCCGTTCCGGGCCAGAAACGACAACGTCTTGTGGCGGTCGCGCAGCCACCACTTGCGATTCGACGGTTCCAGGATGAACCCGCCATCCTTTACAAGCTCGACCGCGTCCGCGTACCTCGGGTGCTCGCGCGACGGA
>CAZGOX010000272.1:0-3813 GCA_964527955.1 uncultured Opitutaceae bacterium
GCGAGCACCTGGCCGTGATCTGCCTGTCGAACATGCCGAACGGGAACAGCGAGGACAGGGCCAAGCAGGTGCTTGGGATCCTTCTCCCGTCCGGCTCCCCGTGACCTCGGCTGGCTGACGGACCGGCGCGGGCCGTCGGGCGCCGCGCCTCGACTCGTTCGCCCTGCACCGCACGCCCCGGAGAATCCGCGGCCAAGGATCCCCCAAACCGCTAGGCCTTGAGCCGCGCCGCGACCTCGGCCTCGGCGTCAAAAACGGCGGCCGACGTCCCGAATCGATCCTGCAGGTCATACGCAATGACCTCGAGGGGGCTGCTCCTGTGGCCGAATCTCTCGAGGCCGTCCGCATACATCGCGATGAAGCGCTCCGGCCCGAGCAGGCGCCACTGGATGACGTGGATGAGCTCGTGGAAATGCAGCGCCTCGTTCGCGAGCTCGTTCTGCGTCACGAAGTAGGTGTCGAGATAGGTGATGCCTCCGTACTCTATCCGCTCCCATTCCGTGAACTGGGTCAGGCCCATCTGCGACAGCGGCGGCATGGGCAGCACGTCAACCGGGACAACCCGCGCCGACGCAAGAAGCGCGGGGGAGAAGTAGGCCGGCAGCCGGCGGAACCCGAAGCCGCTTGCCGGCCTGGCGCGTTCGGCGTAAGCCGCGACCGTCTTCCTGATCCATCCGATCAGGACAGGATACTTCGCTCGAAACTCCTCGGGGGTCAGCGGCATGGTGATGCTATCTTGCGGCAGCGGGTCGTCGCCTCATGGGGATGCCATATATGTAATATTCACGCCATCCAAATAGGGTCAAATCGGCCGGGGAGGCGGATCCACGGTTGCCAGCCGCATCCCGCGGGGCAGCCCACGAAGGGCCGGGACGTCCCGCAGATTAGGCTGCCCTGCGCGTGAGGCGGCCCCCATGATCGGCCAGTGGGCTAACCAGCCATGAAGGCGATCGTATATGCTGAATACGGACCCCCGGAGGTTCTCAGTCTCTCGGAGATCGAGAGGCCAGCGCCCGGTCCCGGCGAGGTCCTGATCAGGATCCGCGCGGCATCGGTGAACCCGATTGACTGGCACTTCATGAGGGGAATCCCCTACGCCATGCGCCTGCAATCCGGGCTGCGAAGGCCAAAGTCCGGGCGCCTCGGTTACGACATGGCCGGCACGGTGGAGGCCGCCGGCCAGGGCGCGGCGCGGTTCAATGCGGGGGACGGTGTGTTCGGCTCCTGCAGGGGCGCCTTTGCCGAGTACGCGTGCGCTTCCGAGAACACCGTTGTCCACAAGCCGGCGAACGTGACGTTCGAGCAGGCGGCGGCTGTTCCGGTCGCGGCGCTCAGCGCCCTGCAGGCCCTTCGCGACAAGGGCCGGATTCGGCCGGGGCTGAAGGTCCTGATCAACGGCGCGTCGGGGGGTGTGGGGACCTTCGCCGTGCAGCTGGCGAGGGTGTACGGCGCGGAGGTTACCGGCGTTTGCAGCTCGCGGAACGTGGACATGGTCCGGTCGATCGGAGCCGACCGCGTCGTCGATTACACCCGGGAGGACTTCACGAGGGCCGGGCTGCGGTATGACCTCATCCTCGACACCGTGGGGAACCATTCCCTGTCCGATCGCCGGCGCGCGCTGACGGCGGACGGCATCCTCGTCCTGGTGGGAGGTTCCGAAACCGGGCGCCTGCTCGGACCCATGGCGGGAATGCTGAAGGCGGTCGCGCTGTCGCCTCTTGTGAAGCAGAAGCTGCTCCCGTTCCTTGCGCGGGTGAACAGGGACGACCTCCTCGCGTTGAAGGAGCTCCTCGGCGCAGGCAGGGTCACCCCGGTCATCGACCGAGCCTACCCGTTGGGCGACGTCCCCCAGGCCATCCGGCACCTCGAGGGAGGCCACGCCCGCGGAAAGATCGTGATAACGATTCCGGGGCACGGGGAGGCCTGACAGCATCCTGTTCCCGGCAACGCGCAGCGGGTTTGGGGACGGGCGAAGCGCCTCAGGCGAGGGACTCCGGGCTTGACGCGGGGGCCGGGCAGCCGACTGCATGGGTCGGCTCCACCCTCCACCCCGGGGGATGACCTCCGCGCCCCTGAGATTTCCACTACCGATCATGAACCGAAGGCATTTCCTCAAGCTGTCCCTGGCGGCGACGCCCTTTGCGCTGAAGTCCAGCGCGGCCGACCTCGTCCCCACCCGCGCGGACCGTTCGGACAGGGGATTCCGGGTCGGGGCGAACGAGGACCGGCACCGGGAGGAGCTCCTGATCATGGGAGGGCGCTTCGACCTGAAGGTGTCGGCGAGGGACACCGGCGGCGGATTCTGCCTCTACGACACCACGAGGCAGTCGAAGGGCGGCCCCGCCCTTCACCTGCACCACTCCCAGGATGAGTGGTTTTATGTGATCCGGGGGGAGTTCATCGCCCAGGTGGGCGACGATACGTTGCACCTGCATCCCGGGGACTCTGCGTTCGCGCCCCGGAAGGTCCCGCACGCCTTTGCCAAGGTGAGCGAGGACGAGGGCCAGATGCTGGTCATGTTCCAGCCGGCCGGCAGCATGGAGGACTTCTTTCATCAGATGGCCAGGCTGGGTCCCGGCATCCCCAGGAACCAGGAGGTGGCCCTGAAGGAGCTCTGGGAGCGCTACGGGATGGAGATTGTCGGGCCGCCGCTCAAGTTCTAGCCGGGCCCTTCGGCCGCTGTTGCGAGCCGTTGCAACTGTGAGGGGCGCTTCCGTGTTATGTGGGCACCTTGAGCAGAATCGAATACAGGTTGAATGAAACCCGAGCGCGCTCGGGCGTCCTCATGCTCGTGGTTGGGCTCGCGGCAGCCCTTATCCTGCCCCCGGCCTTCGGGAAGGGTGCCATGTCGGCGCCGCCGATCTATCCCGACAAGGTCCATGTCCCGAACGGCTGCCAGCTTTCAACGGTCCGCTATCTCGCGCAGTTCAGGTCGGATAACCCAGGCGAGCGGGGTGAGGTCCTGGAGATAAGCATGCCGGAAGCCGATCGGAACCATGCCGTTGCTCTGATCACCTGGCGCGGCAAGCTATGGTGCCGCGACGAGTACTTCGGCGTGTTTCCCCTCGAATGCCCTGCCGAACAAATGCCGAGGCTGGAGACGCTCGCCGACCGTGCGGAAACCCTGCTTCGCCAGCTGGCGGCCCGGCTGATCCACAAGGACCGCGCCCGAAGCGCATTCTTCTCGCGGGGCCCGATGTCGAGGGACCAGAGACTGGCCGAGGTTGTCCGGGCCGCACAGATCATTCCCTTTCGATCCACCCTGTTCTGGATCCAGAACAGGGACCAGGAGATTCCCGTCATCTTCTTTCGCCTCACGAACGACCGAGTCGCGGTCTACGATCCGCTGAACGGCACCTGCCTGGCAAGGTGCGGGAGCCTCGACGACCCCATGGTGGTCTCGCAAGTCGCCGTCAGGCTCGGTTACGCGGTGGACGGCATCCGCACCGGATGACACCATGGATGTGCGCGTGCCGGCTCCAGGCATTCAACATCCAAATCGAGTGCCATGCAGGAGCCGCATTCGGCCCGTTTTGCCCGAAAAGGTGGATGCCCTACAATTCGCTAACGGCGCCCAGCAGAACATGGCCACACGGCACGAATCCCGACCGTTGAAGCGTCCTACGGGAGGCAACATTGGCCGTGTTGCACCTGGCGCACGGCACCTGGCCCAGCCCATAGACCACCCGCTTCAATTCCTGAACGAAATATGTCCCCCAACCTTGCCGGCGGAATCCCTCAGAAACCTCCATGAAGACGTCACCGTATGGCGGATTGTAGTGAAAATTAACACCGCCCGTCGCGATGACGGCC
>CAZGOX010000273.1:0-3812 GCA_964527955.1 uncultured Opitutaceae bacterium
GCCTACGGCATAAAAAATTTTGACAACTACCGCCTGCGGGTCATCGCCCAATGCGGTTAAAAAATAAAATCGGTTATGTAAACACTGCCTTCGGTCCCCAAACCGTGGTGGAGATCCCAATCACATAACTCTTTGCCTGTTAATATGGTGCCCGAGGCGAGACTCGAACTCGCACATCTTTCGATACAGGCTTCTGAGGTCGAGAGCGTATTCACCGCCCAATTACGCCCAACCCCGCTACAGAGGGAGAAATCCACTCTTGGGAAATTTCAAATCCGCCCAAAACCGGCCAATTCGGCCCAAAATCAGAGTGCAAGTGTAGAACAAAAGTGTAGAACGATTTAGGGTTTAACATCACAGGCATCGCCGGAGACTACTCCTAATTTTGATACGACGTCTTGAACCAAAGTAGTGCAGAAAAGTGTAGAACCTTTCAAAGATGTAGCATCACAGGCTTCGGCGGAATCTACTCCTAACGTTGATACGCTTTCCGGCACAAAGGGAGTGTAGAACTGATCCGGAGAGGAAGCTGAAACATGAGTCGGCTACCAACTTAGGCCGTCTGTCCTTTGGCTATTTCCTCTAAAGGTTCGATCGCGTCTTGGATTAAACGCTCAGCCGCAATTTTCATCTGCTCTTCAGAAACCTGTTTGGCAGCTAGTAAGCCGTTCTTGCAGGTGTATGTATCCTCTTCGAGATCCTCCGGACTTGCGCCAAGGGCGCGTAGCCCATCGCCAGCGCGCGCCGCGAGCGTATGCCAAGTGTCGGGAAAACGGCTCTTCAAGGCTTCGGCCCATTCAGCGGGCCAGCTCTCGACCTGCTCAGTGCCGCTGAGCAAGGCAAGGGCCAGTACCCGGCCGAGGTCCTTGTTTGCTCGCTTGATCTCACGGGCTTCGATCAATGCCGACATTTTCTCGGGTCCGATGGACGGATGCTGCAACATGTTCGCTAGCGCCATCGTCTCCGGCCGAGCGCAAAACAAGCCGAAAGGAGTTTCAGTGGGCTTATATGTCGTCAGTCCTAGGTAAGTGAAACTCGGCAAGCCAAAGTGCCCGGTGGACAGCTCGAGTCTCAACCAGCGCCTGTCTCCACTGTCCCCTACCTCCGGCTCGGTTAATAGTTCGATAAACCATTCGGTACTATCCGGCGGGTGCAGTCGGACGGCAGGGAGTCGGTTATCAGGAGTGTCCTTGTTGCCAGGATTTCCATGTTCGCCGTCCTCTTTGGGGCGCCAGCCGCTCGCAAGCAATTTCTCGGCAACAGCCTGTCCTGATTCTACAGCCCGATTGCGAGGTCGAAGGAGACCGTCAATGTCCTTTGTGCGTACGAAGAGATCCCTATCCTTACCAAAAAAGTGGTATCCCGCTGCCAGGCTTCCAATAATAATGATGTTTGGCAGACATTCGTGCGGAACCGATTCTGCGACCCTCGCCAGAATCATGCTAGGGGATATGTTGCTCATTGGAGGTTCCGTTGTTTCGCAAAGAACGTGAAAAGTTCTAGCGCTTGCAGTTCCAGGCGCGCCTCATGGAGATCTAGAATGCATTCGACAGGATCTGCGAACATCAGCCCATCGGATCCCGACGTGAAAAACGGCTCCTTACGTCGAAGGATGTGCAACACCAAGGCTGGAGGCTCGGTGCTGTTGGAGGAGAGCACGAATGCTGGGTCTAACCGATTAACAAAACTAACGTCGAGATGACTGTCCGGACAGTGAACCGTTAGGTCAATGCGAGGTGTCCCCAGCAGATCAAGCTCGGGGAAGTAGCTGCGCGCCCCGATGACGCCGCCAATTGCGATATCCTTGCGTCCCAACTTTGAGAGACGCTTCGCAACGGCGTCGGGAGAGCGCGGTTGGCCCGACTTATCAACAAATCGAATCGTATGGCGCACTTCCTCGCCTTTTGTGATCAGCGCAGCCCAGCGCTCTTTGGGAAACGAATCAATGAGCTCGAAACTTCGGTTTGATTGACGCCGCAATTGGGACTCGAGCTTCTCCAGGGCCTTGACCGCCGTCGGATATGAGCATCCGACGGCGGTGCATAGCCACGTTGTGGTGATAGGCCCTTTGTTGAGGAGCCACCGGTATACCAAAACTTTGAAGATTTCTGATGGATAGTCTGGCCGCGGCAGTGTTTTCGTCCTGCGGAACGACTCACGTTGGACCACCGCTCTTAGACGTTCTAAAATGACCGGGTCTGGTTTTCTGGGATAGCCACGAATTTCCCCAGCCACCGACAGGGCCAATCCTACGTGGCTCGCAATTTCCGGCCGAAATACCCGCGTGGCTAGATCCCACTCGGATTCGAGACGCCTTTCGGAGATCTTTGGATCCGCTAAGACTAGCAAGGCGCGCCGGTTGGGGTTGCCTATCAGGATCGAGGCTAAATCCATGAGACTCGCCCGAAGATTTCTAACCGAATGCAGACCTGTCTTCACTTCGACAACGGTGTCGTCGATTTCGGCATTAAAGCGGTCTAGTCTGTTCGAGTTCATCAGATCTTACGCACTAAGTTGCCCCTTTAACATTAAAGGAGCAACTAAATATTAAAGGGACCACTAAGTAATTTAACCATTTCCCTTTCAATCTACTAGCCCCGATAGCCTAAGTCGAAATCCCGTGATGGCATGGCCTATCGCTTTTCCCATCAACACTGGGACTGTTTGCCGGAAGACATTGAAAGCCGCGACAAGGCTCTCACAACTCCATCAATTCATCGACGCCCAACTCCTTCGCTAACTTTCGCGGGAAGTCGTCCAAAGGGACGCCGTCACGCTGGCCGAGTCCGATCGTGTTGTTCCACTGGTCCTTGACCCATGAAACCACTGCGAGACGGGACGCAGGGTCATGCGCAGCCTCGCGCGCCGAGCGGCCGCCGAAGATTGGCAATTTCGCGTCAGCCAGGCCCTGAAAGTGTCTCTCCATAGCTGTCCGGATCAACTGGGCTCTGGCTTCGGGAGGGATTTCGGGGTCAGGTTTGCTCTGTCGCTTGGAAGGAATGTCCGCGGGGGCGCCATCTCCCCCGGTGTTCCCCTCCCGTTCAAGCCGCTCGGCCATCTGCAGCGCCAAATTGACCCGACTGTCCCGCTCGAAACGAAGCTGAGGGCCGAAGATCTCGGCCAAGCGAGTCCGCGCGAAATCGCTCTTCAGTCTGCCCATTGTCTGCACCATGACTTCCGTCCGTCCCACCGAGATCCGTCCGAGGACGCCGACGCCTGCTGACTCATCATCGGAATGGCGAAAAGCCTCGGGCATGGACGCTTCGATCCGCTTGGACTCGCCACGCCGAAGCCATACAAACGAGTCGGAATCGGGCAAATTGTCCTCCGAAGATTTATCATCGGGTCCGAATTCGGGCAGGCTCTGCAGCGCCTCGAGAACCTGGAGTCGCG
Source organism: uncultured Opitutaceae bacterium (assembly GCA_964527955.1). Lineage (GTDB taxonomy): Bacteria > Verrucomicrobiota > Verrucomicrobiia > Opitutales > Opitutaceae > Palsa-1447. Next base: position 3,394 of record CAZGOX010000273.1, read on the forward strand.
CACCGACAATGCTGAAATAGATGCGGCAAACCTCGATGTCCGAACCTCGCAGCATGTGCTGCATCTGCTCCCGCCCCACATCGCGCACCAGATCAACGGCGTAGCCAAAATCCATGGCTAGCATCTCCTTCATCTGGCTGGGCGTGGGCGTTCGCTTCAGGGTCAGTTCCTCCTTCGTAAACGCCCTCCATTCGCTCTCGAAAGCCTCCTTTAGATTGCGCGGTACCGCAACGGCCGACCCGACGAAGCGGACAAAATGGGGATAGGGGGTAACCCAGCTCAAGAGCAGTTCGAAGGGCCGGAACCTTCCGGCTGCCATCCGATCCACCATGAGAAACGGCTTGGCTCCCCTCCCTGCCCAGAGGTCGATCACCAAAACGCTCTGGGCATCAACGGCGCGCTGGACTTCAAGCAGGGTC
>CAZGOX010000274.1:0-3796 GCA_964527955.1 uncultured Opitutaceae bacterium
GGCCACCTTGTGGGCCTCGATTGCGGACTGGGCGGGTGTCACGCGGTATCCGTTTTGGGTGAGAAACTCCTCGAGCAGCTCGCGGATGTTCGCCTCGTCGTCGACGATGAGGATGTGCTTCTTGGTCGGGGCGTTCACGGTCGGGAGTGTTTTCAATAGTCTATGTCAGGAGGACTTCGGCGCAATCTGAAGTATCACAATGCCGCCGACGACCTTGTCGCGGTCGCGCAGCGGGTATATCGTCAGTGTGACCGGGGTCTTGCGGCCCATCTTGTCCTCGACGACCGCCGGCAGGTCCCGAAGGTCCCGCCCCTCGGCAAGCGCCTGCGACAGCGGATCGACCAGGGGGGCGGCGCCGCCGGACCTGTCCAGGTCGAGGCGCACCACGCTCGACAGCGGCTGGTTGATCAAATCCGGAGGCTCGCGCCCGACCAGGTGGACGACCGCCGGATTGATGCGAGAAATGTTCATCGACTTGGTAAGCACGAACACCAGGTCGCTTATCGAATTTATGATCAACTGGTTATAGTGCAATTGGTGCACCAGCGTCTGGTTCGCCCACCTGCGCTCCAAGTTCTCAGACCGAAGCCTATCGTTCGCCGAAGCAAGCTCGGCCGTGCGCTCCTGCACCCGGTTCTCGAGCTGCTGATTGGCCTCCTGGAGCGCCGCCGCAGCGCGCCGCCGCGCCACGATGTCCGACCAGATCACCCACGCGACCCCCGCAAAGAGCACAAAGTCGAGGACAACGCCGGACCACACCGTCACGCGCGTCGTCTGTCCCTGGTCGTAGGAGGCATGGTCGCGCTCGGCCAGCAGCTCCATTTCCTCGGCCGTGACCTTCGCGACCAGCCTCTGGATCTCGTGCGTCGCCTCGACCCCGGCGTCCGAGGCAAGGAGGCTCCGGACGGTCTGGAGGTCGTTTGACTGCCGGGCCGCCAGCACCGACCGGTCGAAGTCGACCCGCGCGTTGCACAGGCCGATCAGCTGGACGATCTCCTCGTGCTGGACGGCCTCGTGGCGGGTGTCATCCCGGGCAACGCCCAGCTGCTCGTCCAAGTCGGCAAAGATCTCCTTGCACTCCGCCTTGGACCGGGCGTCGCCCGCGACGACGAAGGAAAGCACCGCCGCATCCGCGGACCGGATGTCGGAAAGCGCGCCGTTCACATTCAGGATCACCTCGTGGGTGTGGTTCACCCAGTCGCTGCCGGTCAGGTCCAGGTTGATGTTCCGGACGGAATCTATGGCCACGTAGACCACCACGGCAAAGATAAGCAGGAAAGACCCGAGGATGCGCTTGACGGTGTGGTCTTTCATTTTGCGGCGCGGCAATCGGGGTCCTCGGCGGGAGGGTCGGTCTTTACCACCGTGAAGGTCATGCGTTTGACCCCCTCCTCATACGTATAGGTGAACTCCGACGCCGAGGTCCAGTTGGATTTGAACATTTCCGCGATCCGCGACGCGATCTCGCGCACGGTGGGACCGCTTCGCTCGAGGTTGCGGTAGTACGAGCGGAGATTGTAGTCCAGGAACGCGTCGGACTGGGTGACGTAGCAGACGTCGTGGGCAATCTGCCCCACCATCCTGACGTGGACAAGGTGCGTCTCGTATCCGTGGCGCCCCAGCACGTAGTCCCCGAGGATCGCAAAGTCCTGGCAATTGCCGCGCCGTGTGTCGAGAAACACCTCCGGGTCCTGCACCTGCTCGAAAAGCACGAATTCAAAGTCCTCGAAATAGTTTGCAAAGTGCTGGGGCGTCATCGAGGGGGCGGCCAGGAGCTCATTGAGGGTGGCGGCGCGCAGGGGGCTGAGGGCAAGCGCGAACGCCAGGCCCGCCACAACGAGCCTGTGCAGTGGGAATCGGTTTCCTGCCGCGGCCATGGGATCTACAACCTGCGGGAACACCCAGAAAACTTCAACCACACCGTTCCCGCTTCACCGGGCCGGGGCCGCCACCTGGTAGGTCGTGCTGAAGGATATCGTCACCTGGCTCGTCAGAAACACGTGGATGTCGATCATCCCGCTGGACGGGTTCACGGGGATGGCCCGGCCGGCGATGCGACGGCTCTGGCCGTTGCTCCGGGTCACCCTCCCATTGAAGTCGATCGGCTTGCCTGCCTGCAGGGCCCGCAGCTTGCCTGGCGGCACCTCGATCTGGACCTTGGCGTCGTCGTGGTAAAAGTAGGGCGAGAGATCGACCCCGAGGCTGGCCTTGTACGTCGGGCCCGCGCGGACAAACGGCCCGGGCGTGACCGTGAGGCGCCCTATGTAGATCGAAGCGCTGGCCGTAGCGACAAAGATGACCGAATAGCGGTCGAGATCGTCCGCCGCGCGGGCGGAAAGTTGCGGCACGGCGGCTGCAAGGAGCAGGATCCAAAACGAACGCATAGTTTGAAAGTAGACCCGGGCCACGCCTGCGCAAGGCAAACAGGCGTTGGATGCCGGGTAGCCAATATTTCGCATTGCGCGGGGAGCCGCCCCCGGGTCATTCGTTATCCCATGGCCAAATCCTCCCAACCCATGTGGGGCGGCCGCTTTGGGGCGGGCCCCGCGGAACTGATGCAACGCTTCAGCGAGTCAGTGTCCGTGGACCGGCGCCTGGCACCTTTCGACATCGCGGGAAGCAAGGCCCATGCCGCCATGCTCTCCCGCCAGGGACTGCTGACGCAGCGGGAGTTTTCGCGGATTTCGGCCGGCCTGGACCGGATCCTCTCCCAGATCCAAAGGGGTGCGTTCCGTTGGGACCCGGCGCTTGAGGACGTCCACATGAACCTCGAGCGGGCCCTCACGCGCCGCGTGCCCGAGGCCGCCAAGCTTCACACGGCCCGCAGCCGCAACGACCAGGTTGCGACCGACATGAGGCTTTTTTTCAAGCATGCCTGCACCCATCTCCGAGACAGGCTCCTTGCGCTGGAGCGGGCTGTCCTGGCGGCGGCGGAGGCGGCCGGAAGCGTGCTCATTCCCGGCTACACGCACCTGCAGCGGGCGCAACCCGTCCCTCTCGCCCACCATCTTCTCGCCTGGCTTGAAATGCTGGAACGGGATCGCGAGCGGCTGGGCGTCGTTTTCTCCCACGCGAACTGGTGTCCGCTTGGGGCGGGCGCCCTCGCTGGGACCACCTTGCCGATTGACCGGGAATTTGCGGCCGGGTTGCTCGGCTTCACGGACGCCGCCGGCCGGCCCCAGGTCGCCCAGAATTCCATGGACGCGGTCGCCGACCGCGATGTGCACATCGAGTTCTCCTGCGCCTGCGCCCTCGCGGGAATCCATTATTCGCGCATCGCGGAGGACCTGATCCTCTGGAGCAGCGCAGAGTTCGGCTATGTGGAGCTGCCGGACGCGTTCTGCACGGGCTCGTCCCTCATGCCGCAAAAAAAGAACGCGGACGCATGCGAGCTTGTGCGCGGAAAATCTGCGCGGCTGCAGGGCGGCCTCCATACGCTCCTCGTCCTCACAAAGGGGCTTCCGCTCACCTACAATCGCGACCTTCAGGAGGACAAGCTTCCGGTCTTTGACGCCCTCGACCAGACGGCGCTCTGCGCGGAGGTGCTTTCTGGGGTGATCGCGGGCATGATTCCGAACCGGGGGCGCTGCGCGGCGGCGGCCGGGGATCCGCTCCTTCTTGCCACGGACGTCGCCGACTACCTTGTGCTTCGGGGCGTGGCCTTCCGCGAGGCCCACCACGCCGTAGGCAGGCTGGTCGCGCTTGCCCAAAGGCAGGCGGTCCCTCTGAACACGCTTTCGTTCGAACAGGTCCGCAAGGTCCATGCCGGGTTCGGCCCCGATTGGGCCGATGTCTT
>CAZGOX010000275.1:0-3775 GCA_964527955.1 uncultured Opitutaceae bacterium
AACGGTGCCTATCGCCGCGCTCGCCAGGACGTCCGAGGTTGCACCCTGCGCCTCAAGGAGGATGTTCCCGCTGCCGCCCGCCGACACCGGCGTCGACACGGTCATGGTTCCGTTCGTCGTCGCGAGGACGATCGAGCCCGTGCTGCCGGTGGTCGTCGTCAGGCCGGAGAGGGCCGACGTCGAGGTGGTCGAGACGCTCGCGTCCTCCGCCACGACATTGGCGGAAAAGACAGCCACCGCGCCGACCGCCACGCCCGTGTCCTCGAGGAGATTGATGTCGCCCGAGACGGCGCTGTCGGTGACCGCCGCAACGGTGACGACCTCGGTCACGACCGGGTTGTTGGCCCCCGACCCCAGGACGCCGATGCCTCCAAAGGACTCGAGCCTCAGGTTGTTCGCGTAGAGGTTGGTGCCGCTGGCGACCCGCGCCTGGGCGTTGGCGATCGTCCCGGCCGTGGCCGTCAGGGCCACATTGCCCCAGCTCGACTGGCTGGTCGTCGTTCCGCCCTGGTCGCTCGTCACCCGCGCGTCCACAATCCCGACGACGATGTTCGTCGCGGCGTGAAAGATGATGTTCGAGCCGTCCGTCTGCGCGTCGGACGCCGCCGCCTGCGCGATGGCCCCATTCTCGGCGTAGACGTCAATCGTGCCTCCGGAGCCGGCCACGGTCACGTCGCCGGGTGTCGTGAAGGTCACATTGCGGAAGCCCTCGAGCGTGATGCTGCCCGAGCCGCTCGACACCGCCGCATTCACGAGGAGGTCCGACGCCGGCGTCACCGAACCCTCGGCCTCCAGGAGCACGTTGCCGCTTCCGTTGGCGCTGACCGCACCATTCACGGTGAAGCTGCCGTCCTGGACGACGATCGAGATTGGCCCGTTTCCTCCCTGGGTCCGGACCCCTCCGGAGGCGATCGTGAGCGCGGTCGTCTGGATGATGAAGATTCCGCCCGAGGTCGTATTGGTGGCCGTGAGGGAGCCGACCGTCGTGTTGAGGTTGTTCGGGCTCGCCGAGCCGATGCCTGTCGCAGCCGTGAGGGTCCCGAGCGCGGCGCTGGAGAGGTTCACGGTCGTCGCGGGAGCGAGCACGTTCGTGATCGACCCGGCGGTCGCCGTGACGGTCAGCGCGCCGCTCGTGCTGGTCAGCACCGACAGGGCCACGTTCTGGGCCGCGTTGTAGGTAATCGCACCCGTCCCGCTGGTCGTCGTCGTGCCGGCGCTCATCGTGACGGAACCCGTGGTCGCCGTCACCCCGACCGTTCCGGAGCCTCCGGTGGAAACCCCGGTTTGCTGCAGGACGTCCGTTTGGGCTGTCACCGTAATGGAGCCCGTGTCCGAATCGATCGCCAGGTTGTTCACGATGGAGCCATCGGTCAAAGTGATCGATCCCGCGGTCGTCTTGAGCCAGATCGCCCCGCCGCCCGTCGTGGCGAGGTCGCTCGTCGAACCGCTGTCGCCAATGGAGGTCGTCGTGCCCCCGACCAGCACTTGGTTGACGCTGACTGCGGCGACCGTCCCAACCGTCACCGCTTCGTTGTCCTTGAGGTAGATACCCCCGGAGGTGGCCGCTGCCGCCACTGTCGCCGTCGCCAGCTCGACCGGCAGGAGCCCGGTTCCGATCCCGATTGCAGCCGACATCCGGACCGAGGCCGCCGTTACATCCGTCAGCGTGTCCCCGCCGTCGGTGATCGAGCCCGTGGTCGCCGTGACCGTCACCGATCCGGTTCCGGCATTCACCCCGGTCACCGCCACCGAGCCGTTGGCCTTCAGAAGCACGTTGCCGCCGGCGGTTGATACCGCGACGTTGTCATTGATCGTCACGCTTCCGGCCGCACCCTCGATGTCCAGGGTTCCTGTGCCGCCCGTCGTGACCGCCCCGCCCAAGGTCACGGAGTTCGCTGCCAGGATGCTGAGTGCGCCCGTGCCGGAGCTGATCGCCGCGGAGGTGGTGATATTCGCGCCGGAACCGCTGGTGCTCAGCAGGATAAGGCCTGCCCCGGCCGCGGAGACGGCTCCCCCGACCGCGAGCGTGCCGCCAGAGACCGTGACAAGGATCGTCCCACTGCTGCCCTGGTTCTTGACGCCCCCCGACGCTATCGAGAGCGCTCCCACCTGGTTGATCACGATGGGGCCCGAGGTCGTGTTGGTCGCCGCCAGGGAGCCAATCGTCGTGTTGATGTCCGCGCTGCCCGTGCCGCCGATGCCGGTTGCCGCGAGAAGCGTCACAAGGCCCGTCGTCGAAAGGTTGGCCGTCTCGGCCGCCGTATTGTCGGTGATCGCGCCGGAAGTCGCGGTGACATTCAGGGCTCCACTCGTGCTCGCGATAAGGGACAGCGCAACATTATCGGCGGCGAGATAGGTGATCGCCCTGGTCCCGCTCGTCGTCGTCGTAAGGTCCGCCATCGTGATTGACCCGCTGGTCGCCGTCACGCCGACCGTCCCGCTTCCGCCCGTCGTCACGTTCGCGTTCTGGTTGACGTTGTCCGCAGCGGTCAGGGAGACGTTGCCCGTCCCGGACGTCACGTTTGCATTGATCGTGAGGTTGAAGCCCGTCCCCTGGGCATTGATCGTGACGGTTCCGGCGCCGTTGGCGCTCACCGAGATCGAATTGGTTGGCGTCCCGTCATCCAGCGCGATGGACCCGCCCACGGTCACGAGCTGGATGTTGCCACCGGAGCCCGTCGTCAGGTCCTGCTGCGCGGTGACCGTCGCCGTCGAAACCGTCGCGTCCGCATTCACCTTGGAGAGGGTGAAGGTGACCGTGTTCACCGTCACCGCGGATATCGTCGAGGGCACCTGCACGTAGATCCCGCCGCTTCCGGCCGCGGCCGTGATCGTGCCCACCGCCGCCTCAAGCGGTGTCGCGGAGGTTCCGATTCCCGTCCCGGCATTCAGCCAGAGCGAGGAGGCGGTCACGTTCGTGAAGAATGCATCGCCCCCGTCGATGATCGACCCGCTCCCCGCCGTGATCGCCACGTTGCCGGAGCCGGCGTTCACCCCCCCGACCGTCACGCTCACACCCGCGACAATCCGGACGTTCCCGCCGCCGCTGGTCACCTCGCTGTCCGGGTCGAAGGTCACCGAGCCGCTCGTTCCCTCGACGTCGACGCTGCCGGTCGTCTCAATGTTTTCCGTGGCGGCGAAACTGACGGTGGCCGCGGCCACGACGGTGATGTTGCCCGTGGTCGACTCGACGCTGGCGTTGCCCGTGACCGTGGAGCCCGCCCCGACCGCATTGATGAGCACGTTGCCGGCGCCGTTGGCGGTGACCGCCTGGTTCAACGTGATGGGCCCGTTCAGCGTCGTCAGGACTATGCTCCCGCTGGACGCCGTGGTTATCTGTGAGAGCCCGCTGACGACGAAAGTCACAGGGACGCCAAGGGCCGAAACCCGGGTCTCGTGGAAGCTCCCGATTGCGTCCTCGGTGACCGCCGTCGCGTCCTGGATCGCGATTCCTCCCGAGGTTGTCGTCTCGGCCGCAACGGTCGCGACCTCGGTCTCGATCGGATTCGCGGCCCCGGGGGACAGAACCCCGATTCCCGTTCCGGAGTTGAGCTCCAGCCCGTTGGCAAAAAACTCGGTCGCCGTCGTCGTGCCCGGCTCGGCGCCGGTGATGGTCCCGGCCGTGGCGACCACCGCGATCGTGCCCCATGGGTTCGATGTCGCCGACTGGCTCGTCAGAAGCCCGCTTGTGCGGGCTGCGCTGACCCGGGCGTCGATCACCCCGACCAGCACGTTGGTGGCGGCCTGGATCAGGATATTGGCGCCATTGGTGAGG
>CAZGOX010000276.1:0-3745 GCA_964527955.1 uncultured Opitutaceae bacterium
ATATAAGATCTCGGCGGAACGGGTGAGCCCTAGCTCGTAATCGATGCGTCGGATATTGGCGTCGAATGGCACTCCTATCCGCGTCTTTACATGGCAATCTCTCGGTGAATGGGAATCTGTCTTGGTCTTACTTGAACTAGGCAGTGTCTTCAAACCTCATGTGTGAGCCAATCGAGCACCGTGGCGAACTGGACAAAACCGAGGAAGGTGACGGCTAGCTTCTCGTAGCGGGTGGCAATACGACGGTGGCGTTTGATGCGAGCAAAGTAGTTTTCGATCGTGTGTCGGTGTGCATAGAGGCGGCGGTCGAACCGATAGGCAATTCGCCGTGCGCTTTTTGGGGGGATGCAGACCATCGCTCCGCTTTCGGCAAGGCGATGCCTGAGGCCGTTTGAATCAAAGGCCTTGTCGGCAACCGCCCAGCGGCCGTGCAATCTGGCTTCGAGTGGCTCGCAGGCCCTGAGGTCATGCTGCTGTCCAGGAGCGAGATTGAGTCCGACAGCCCTACCAACACCGTCGACAACAGCGGCGAGCTTCGTATTAAGGCCGCCTTTCGTTCGTCCCATTGCCTGCCAGGCTTGGCCGCCAATCGGATTGGCACCGTCCCGATGAACCTTGATGTGCGAGCAGTCCACGCAGCGGATCCGGCCAAATGCTGCTCGGCCAAGCTCGGCAAGGATAATGGCCCAGAGACCAGATGCACACCACCGTCGAAAGCGGGTATAAACCGAACTCCAGGGTCCGAATCGGTGGGGAAGGTCTCGCCACGGGATGCCGGTGCGAAGAACATACCACATCGCTGTGACCATGCATCGGTCATCCCTCCGAGGTCGCCCTCCTTTGTTACGAGAGGCCACCTGCCGTTTTCCGGCACGGTCAGATCAATTTTTTTAGCCGCTCCCAGAGCGGCGCAGGCAAATCCATTCGAGCTACAAATAACATGGCGCCCCTACGACAAATCATCAGCTTGATAGGTTCCAGCGAGTTTTAGGACCTTTCGACATGTGATCGAAGGAAGGCAATTGATCGCCAGCCATTTTATTCAGTGTTTCCCTCTTTGCTCGAGCTTGCGCTCCTGCTTGAGGCCAGGGAACAGTCGGTGGACCTTGCGGCGTACGGTCGCCTTTTCGGCGGGCGTTCCATCCTGTGAAACGCGAGAAAGGGCATTACGGGCGTGAGCCTTATCCTCGACTGGATACCTGCGTCCGGGCAATGCGAATTCGCCGGTCGGAATTTTCTTTCTGGTCGCTGTAGTTAGCTTTGGCATCGCGTATTCTTTTATGACGGGTTGAGGAAGGGATTTCTATCACCAAGCAACGGCGCCATTACCCCGATGTCTCTGACTTAGCATCGAAATGCGCGGGTAGCGAATGACGCGGTTAGTGCGGCGGGTTTGACGAAGTTGCTGTCACAAAACAATGCTGTGAACGCACTGGGCCAACCCGAATTTGCCAAGGTACAGGGCGGAACTATGCGCCTCCGCCAAGGTAAGTGGCGAAATCATCGTCGCAACGCCCTACCTCGCCAAGCATTCGGAGAGCTAAGGTATTTGCTATCAGGTCATTAGTAAATAATGGCAGATGACACCTAACCTGCCTTGGAAATGACGCAATTGATGATCCGATAATCTGTAAAATCGGCGTCTTTCGGACACGTATTGCCAGCTTAACTGGCCAGCGACTTTTCGGTGACACGTTACTTGGCCTGTAGTGCATCAGGAACCAAGAAGACCTCCCCATTTACCGCCTCGGAAACAGCTTATTAAGAGGTGCATGGAGTGCATCGGCAATGGCAAGTGCCTCGAAATCGCGAACGAAGCGTTCTCCGTTCTCGATCCGCGCCAATGCGGATCGATCTATCTGGATCCTCAGGGCTGCTGAGGTAACGCGATGCTGTGGCCGCTCCTATGGGGTCTTACCTTCCGCAACAATTCCTTCGATTGTGCAAAGGAACAGAGGTAGCTCTTGAGCAAATATCCAGTCCAACGATGCCTTCCGCCATTTCCCCATTTGCATCAAGGCCACCATAAAGAAATTCCTTCGAGGCAATCGAGCGACTTGGACGGCAACGGGTGAGTGGAAGGTTAACACCCCATAGACCCTCGCCGACGATCCGGCCACCTTGGTGGTGTAAGAAACAAAAAATCTCCCTCCCAAAATGGAGAGGGAGCGCGAGAAAATCCGCCCGCCTGATTTAATGATCAAATGAGAGCACAACCAATAATCCATCTGCCTTACCCATGAAGAATAACAAAGACACCGCCCATACGCCCAAGGAACTCCTTCACGAGCTGCAAGCGCTCGTCGCCGAGGCCGAGGCCATGATTGCTGACTCCGTGACCGAACCTCCGGCTGAGGCCATCGACTCATTGCGCTCGCGCTTCGTCGCCGCGCAGGAGCGCTTCGCCGATGCCTACGCCGGGGCGCGGAAGAAGGTCATCGCCGGGGCCAAATACACCGACACGACCATCCGCGAGAATCCCTACCAGTCGCTGGCCATCGCGGCCGTCCTCGGTCTCGTCGTCGGGGTGCTCTTGTGCCGCCGCAGCAAATAACCGGTCCCGCCATGGAAACGGCCACACCCCGTCCCGCAGGTTACCTCAATTCGCTCCGGTCGCTCGGTGACGGTTTCCTAGCGAGTGTGCAGGACCGGCTCGAGCTATTCACGGTCGAGCTGCAGGAGGAGAAATTCCGCCTGATCCAGACTTTCATCTGGATCAGCGCGGCCGTTTTCACGGGCATGATGGCGATCACGTTCGCCAGCCTCACGCTGGTGTACCTCTTCTGGGAAAGCGCCCGCCTCGCCGTGCTCGGCGGACTGACGGTATTCTACGCCGGGGCGCTGGTGGTGATCATTATCGCGTTTCGCCGCTACCGCGCGCGCCAGCAGCCGAACCCGTTCGCTGCCACGTTGCACGAAATCGGGGACGACCGCGCATGTATCCGGACCGAGAGCTGACCCGGCTCGCCGCCTACAAGGCCGCGCTGCGGCGGGACATTTCCCTCCGCCGTGCCCAATGCGCAAAAGCCGCGACCCGGGTGGCGCAGCCTTTGGAGTGGCTCGACCGGGTGCTGGCATTCTGGCGCCGGCTCTCACCGCTCGTCAAATTCGCCGCGCTGCCGCTCGGCTTACTGTTGAAACGCTCGCTCGCGCCGCGTCTCCGCGTCCTAGGCGCACTGCTCCGCTGGGGACCGCCCGTGCTTGGCGCGGTGCGGAGCCTGACCGGGGCGCGCGACCGCTCCGACCACGGTTGACCGACCGGCAGCTGAAGCAGGACCGCATGCCACCTGATTCCATCCACCGAGGCTAAGGCATGGAAGACACCCCCGGGGAAGAAGACATCGAGCGAGAACGACGAATTGAAAGCGCTCGCCAAGCACTGCACCGAAGCAGAAGACGCGGCAAAAATAGTTGGACAGCAGGTCACAAAATCCGCCGCCGCTATGCCTTTCACGGCGCATGCTGTATTCGCCGCTTCCCATCATGCGGCGAAATCATTCGCCCGCGCGGTCGGATTGCCCCTGCAGCTGCACCGCGGCGGGTCCGGGGAGCCGGCAGAGGAAGAGCCGCCGGGCGAATACCGAACATCAGCGCCACCGGCGCGAACCGATCCAGTTGCGAGCGCTGGTCCGCCAGACAGAACCCAATCTATTTCAGCGACCGGTTGAATCGTGAGCCGAGGATTTTCTTCGCTCAAGTTCTGCAATGACCTGGGCACCCAGTAAAATGATCACGGCGATCGCCT
>CAZGOX010000277.1:0-2368 GCA_964527955.1 uncultured Opitutaceae bacterium
CTCGTCCATCTGTTCATTCTTCTCTCCGTCGGCTGCTACATCTGGGACGAATCGGCGAACCTGGGTCTGGCCACGATTTCGCCCTTTTGGAAGGTCGTCGCGGATGGGCTCGTGGAGACTCTCATAACCCAGCTTGGCGTAAGCTTTGTCGTGCCCGCGCTGATCTGGGTCATCGTGACATTCCGGGTTAAGGACTTTCGCGCGATCCAAGGGATCTTCGGTTAATTGGCATTCGTTTGAAAGGTAGGGACGCGTGGCCCTGGAGTTCGGGCTGTTCGACGCTCGTAGGTCAGCGAGCTTGCTCGCGCTCCGGAATGGCGCGAGCAAGCTCGCTGACCTACAACGAACCAAGCGAGTCGCGGCTCGCGGGCCGGGCGTCCCTGCCTCAAGAAGCCTGCTGGTTCCTTCGATTCAAACCATACGCGCCGATCCCAAATAGCCCGAGTACCAACACCAGCATCTGCGGGCCGGAGAGCAAGGGGGTGTCTGTCGAACCGGCCGGCTGGGGGGCGATGGAATCGATCCATGCGGCGCGAACCGACACCCGCGTGGCGTAGAATCCACTGGGAATCGGGCTTGGCCCGGAGATGAGCTCAACGGTGCCGTTGTTGTCGAAGTACAGTCCCCGCGCGTCAAAAAGCGCCGCCTCGAAGCTGGCGCTTGTCGGGGACGTGTAGAAGGGCCCGTCGACCAAGGCGGCCACGCCCGCCAGCTTCCAGCCGGTCCCATCGTTGATGAACACCGGCCCGCTCGAATCGCCCGACGCCAGGTGGGCCTCGTTCGGGTTCCCGGTATTCCCCTCGAATAACGCGTATAGTTGGAGTCCCCAAGGGGCTCCCGCGTCCACCACGGAGTTGACGGTGTTCTGGCCCCAGCGAAGCGTCCCACCCCCGCTTCCCCACTGCCAGCCTGCCGCGACCCCATTCACATCCACCTCGAAACCCCGCCCCCGCCCCTGGCCGAAGACCACCAAGGCCCTGCCGGCCTCGTCGCTGTTCCGATAAATCGGGGCCCATGAAGGGAAGGTCCCGCTCACCTGCCATATGCGCAGGTCGCTCTCGGGGTCGTCATGGTAGGCGGTCGTGGTGTAGGTGACGCCGTTCAGGGTGAAGGTGTCTCCGACGCTTCCCCCGATATGGTGGGCCGCAAGGAAGCAGTTTGGCGCAATGGGAGTTGCCGCGAACCCGTCGAAGGTCCCCACCCACTGCCAGCCGCTGTTGGCAAGGCTTCCGGTGGGTGCGGTCGTGTTGAACGTCTGGTCCGCGGTCGAATAAAAGATGACCGCCCTTGCCGCCGGACAGGCCAGCGCGGCGGCCAGCACCGAAAGGCCCACCCATGGCAAAGCGCGCATCATGCTGGGAGGCTCTTTCATGCCAGCGCCTCCGTCTGTCAATGAGCTTCGGGTGAAAAATGGACGCGTGGCTCCGTCCGCGTCTGGAGGTAGGGACGCGCGGCTCGCGCGTCCGGGCCTACGAATGGGCGTGACGTATTCCCGGACGGGCGGGACGCCCGCCCCTACCTCGAAACGTCTTTCGGGATTGTTTCTGTCTTTCTGACTCAGTGCCTGAATGTAACAATTGCGTGTCGCTCCGTACAAAACGCGTGCAGAGGCCCGAAGCTCCAGCTACCTGTGGCCCATGATCTCGTTCAAGTCCTCCCTTTCGGTATTAATCATTCTCAGTCTTTCCGTGGTCGCCCGCGCCGGGACCCCGACCTTGTCCGACGCGCAGGCCCAGGAGATCAAGAACGACGTCGGCAGCGGCAACTCGTCCGATCTTCAGGCACTCCTGAGCGCGAATCCCGAACTCTCCGCCCAGATCCAGGCGGCCGCGGTCACCGATGCCGTCGCCGTGGCCCAGGCGAACCCGGCCGCGGCGGCAGCCGCTGCCGCCACGGTTGCGACCGGAGTCCCCGCCTCTGCCGTGACGGTCGCCGTCGCGGTGACCCAGGCGAATCCCAATGCCGCTGCGGCAATCGCCTCGTCCGTGGCCACGGCAGCTCCGTCCTCGGCCGTTGCGATTGCTGCCGGGGTGACCCAGGTCGTGCCGACGTCCGCCGCTGCAATCGCAGTTGCGGTCATCCAGGCAGCTCCCGCGGCCTCTCAGGGAGCGGTCGTTGCCGCGGTGACCACCGTGGCGCCGGCGGCGTCCGCGCTGGCCATCGTGCAGTCGGTCGCCGCTGCGACAGGTTCCTCCCCGGCATCGATTGAGATGGCGGCATCCGCCTCGACCGCCCAGGCAATCGAGGCGATTTCAGAGGCGAATTCGGCCATCACCCAGGCCGACACCTACACCTCGGGAGGCACGTCCACGATTACGAACTCAGCCGGCATGCCAGCCACCACGACGACCGTCGTCAGCCCCTCGAG
>CAZGOX010000277.1:2468-3740 GCA_964527955.1 uncultured Opitutaceae bacterium
AGCCGCCTTGATTGGGCTTTCGTAGGTCAGCGAGCTTGCTCGCGCCCTGAGCATGTCGAAGGGCTCGCGCTCAGGGCGGCGCCGCTACTCCCATCGAATTCAGGATCTCAACCGCCTTCGGGTACTCGAGCTCGTCGCGGGCGTGCTGTGCATACACCGTCAGCGCTGCGGCAGCCTCGGCCTGTCGACCAAGGTTGTGCAAGGCCAGCCCGCGATACCAATAGTAGCGGTAGCTCGAAGGATAGGCCCTGTTCAACGCCCCGGATTCGGTCTCGACCCGGGCCCAGTCACTCTCAAGGTACGCCTGAACCAGCCTGACGCGGCCCTGGAAAATCGGGTCGCCCGACCCCGAGCCCATCTCCCGGATCCACCCCGAGGGAAGGGCGGCTGGATCTCCGATTGCAAGGGCGAGGTCGAGGGCCGAGCCGCCCGGGGATTCGTCGTGCCGCAGCCAGGAGTCGAGGACGGCATCCCGCAGCGCGCGCCGTGCGGCCTCGAGCGCCACGCGGACGTCCCACCCAAGCAACCTGTAGGCCGGGATCGTCTGACCGACAAAGTCCGCACCGAGCAGGTGGGCCGAATCTAGCCGGCTGAGTGTGCGCCGCAGCGCCTCGCGCTCCCCAATCTGCGTGTAGTGGCGGATGCCCAGCCTGACCTGCACGATCCCGGCCCGCGGATCTCCAAGGTCCGAGAAGGCGCTATCCAGGGCGACCGGCTTCCCTAGCCTCATGTCGCGCAGGACCTCGTAGAACCTGATTGCAAAGGCGCTTTGCGGAAATCCCATGGGCTCCCGGTACGGGGCGAACTCGGCCTCGATCGCCCGCCGCACGTCCGGATTGTCGACATCGACGGAAGTGAAAAAAAGGACAATCAATTGGGATCGGATTGAGTCCCCGGGGGCCGCGCGCAGGCCGGACCGAAGCAGGTCGGCAATGACGGCCGGTTGGCCGCCGCCGCCGGGAATCGCCCTCAGGAGCGTCCCCCAGAATTGAAGATCATCGCGGGAAAACTGGCGGCACTCGACGAGGAACCTGCACGCCTGGAAGGTCGCGTCCGGACTGAGCGCCGGCAGACCGGAATCGATCCGCAAGTCCCGGTACTCCCGGGGAAGCCCGGCCGGAGCATTGGGAAGGTCGGCACGCAGCGCGTCAACGAGGGCCTCGTGCACGGGGTTGAGGTCGGCCGCCTGCTGGATGCGCCGGGCATAGTCCGATTGGATCGCATCCATGCGCTGGGCCGCTTCGGCGTCGAGCGGCCAGGCCGGGACCGAGG
>CAZGOX010000278.1:0-3733 GCA_964527955.1 uncultured Opitutaceae bacterium
TTGAGGGACGGGGGCTTTGACTGGAGTTGGACTCCCGCGACGGATGGGTGGGCCCTAAGTTCCTGAAACACGGGCGCGGTCACCTTCCATGTCAGGGCGCCGCTCGCCTCGGCCATGGGGGCGATCCCATCCTCGAGCAGGAAGCCGAATTCCACGCGGGCGTCCCCCGGCTGCTTGTTGAGGGTCTCCCTGAGGACTCGCAGGAATCCGGGCATCCCAGGGTCCTCGGGCCTGAGCAGCCACACCACCCTTCGGATCTGGGACGTTACCATGGCATCGAGGGGATAGCACTCCTTCACGTTCACGCGGGCCCCTTCCGTTCCCGCGATGATGTTCCCGAGGACGACCACCTTCGCGTTCTCGGCAAGGATGCCCCCGTGGGTCGAATATGCCTCGGCAAACATGTTGAGGGGCAGGCTCGCCCGCCGGGTCGCCAGCGTGAAAGCGGCCCAGGGTCGGTTGTCCTTCTTCGAAAGCTTCTTGGCGATGCCGCTGACGATCCCGCACAACCGGAACTCCGTTCGATCGGGCTGCAGCGTCAGCATCTCGACGGGGAAGGTGTCCAAGGCCTCCGTCAGGCCGGCATAGGCCTCCAGGGGATGACCCGAGACATAGAAGCCCAGGAGCTCTTTTTCGAACTGGAGGCGGTTCTCCGACGTGAGCAGGCGCTCGGGGGCGGCGGCCGCGGCCTGTGGCCTGGGCCTTGCCGCCTGCCGGCCCGTCTGTTCGTCTCCAAGGCCCAGCATCGCCTCCTCGCCATTCGATGGCAGCCCTGCGGCCGGCGCCTTCCGGGTGTGCCGCAGGAGTCCTGAAAACTCCTCCACCAGGGCACCCCGGCCCGGAAGGGGGGCCGCTGTTCCGGAGAGATCAAAGAGGGTTGTCTCGACCGGGGCCACGATGGCCCCGGGCAGCTCCTTGCGCAGGGCAGGGTACTTGCGCTGGAGTTCGCCCAAGGCCGAAAGGACCGTGTCGATCTGCTCGAAGAGCGCCTCCCGCGCGGCGCCGGTGAAGTCGAATGCCCCGGTCGCCACGAGATTCTCGAGCACCCGTTTGTTGATGGCCCGCGAGTCCGCACGCAAAATGAAATCCTGAAAGTCCAGGTAGGGGCCGCCGGCCTCGCGCTCGGCGATGATCTTCTGCGCGGCCTGCTCGCCGACCCCCTTGATGCCGGCGAGCCCGAAGCGGATTGCACCCTGGGCCTCGCCGCCCGCGGCCCTCACCACCGGGGTGAACATCTCGCGGGACTCGTTTACGTCGGGTCCGAGCACCCGCAGCCCCATCGCCTCGCACTCGCCGATGAAGTGGGCGGCCTTCTCGGCGTTGCCCAGCTCGGAGCTCAGCATGGCCGCCATGAACTGGACGGGGTAGTTCGCCTTCAGGAAGCCGGTCTGGTAGCTCAGGATCGCGTAGGCCGCGGAATGGGACTTGGCGAAACCATAGCCGGCGAACTTGTTCAGGATGTCGAAGATCGCATTGGACGTCGCTTCCGGGATGGCGTGGAGTTGCTGGGCCCCGGCGACAAACTTGGATCGCTCCTTCGCCATGGCCTTGACGTCCTTCTTGCCCATGGCTCGGCGAAGCATGTCGGCGCCGCCGAGCGTGTAGCCGGCGATGACCTTTGCCGCTTCCATGACCTGCTCCTGGTACACCATCACGCCGTAGGTCTCCCGGCACACCTGCTCCAGGAGCGGATGGGGAAACGTGACGGTCGAGGGATCCTTCTTCCCCCGGATGTAGTCGGGGATCCACTCCATCGGGCCCGGCCGGTACAGCGCGATCAGGGCGATGATCTCATCCAGCGTGGAAATCTGGATCTGCCGGCAGAGGTTCTGCATGCCCCCGGACTCGAGCTGGAACACGCCGGTCGTCCTCCCGGAGTTGATGAGGGCGAACGTCCGGGCGTCGTCATCGGGAATCTTCTCGATGTCGAAGGCGGGATCGGCCGTCCGGCGTATGTTGTCCACGGCATCGGCGATCACGGTCAGGGTCTTGAGCCCCAGGAAATCCATCTTCAGCAGTCCGAGCTTGCCGACTGCGTTCATGTCGAACTGCACGGTCACGTCGCCCTCCTGGAGGGTGAGGGGCACAAACTCCTCGAGGGGCTGGTCGGTGATGATGATTCCGGCCGCGTGCTTGCCCGTGTTGCGCACCAGCCCTTCCAGCACCAGGGCCTGGTCGACGATCTTCCTGGCCTCGGGGTTCCTTGCGAGCTCCTCCCTGAGCTCGGCGGACTTGGCGATCGACTGCTCGAGGGTGATGTTGAGCTCGTCGGGAATCATCTTCGCGAGGCGGTCCGCCTCGGCGTACGGGAGACTGTGGACCCGGGCCACGTCCCGGATCACCATCTTGGCGCCGAGCGTGCCATAGGTGATGATGTTCGCCACGCAGGCGTCCCCGTACTTGCGCCTGACGTAATCGATCACCTCGCCCCGCCGCCGCATGCAGAAGTCGATGTCGAAGTCGGGGGGCGTGACGCGCTCCGGGTTCAGGAACCGCTCAAAGATCAACTTGAAGCGGAGGGGGTCGAGATTGGTGATCCCGAGGAGGTAGGCCACAAGGCAGCCGGCCCCGGACCCGCGGCCCGGCCCGACCGGAATCCCCTGGGACTTTGCCCAGCGGATGAAGTCCCAGACGACCAGGAAGTAGTCCGCGAACCCCGTCTGGTTGATGATCCCCAGTTCATAGTCGGCCCGGGCAACGAGGACGCTTCTTCGGTCCGAGTCAGGGAGCCCTGCGGCCTTGACCCCGTCGTAGTCGATGTCGTAGCGCGCCTTCAGGCCCTCCCGGCAGAGCTGCCGCAGGTAGCCGATGCGGTCGGTCTTGAGCTCGGGAGCCAGCGGGAACTTGGGATAGCGCTCGTTGTGCTTCGGAAAGGGGATCGCCAGGTCGCACATCTCCGCCACGGCCCGGGTGTTGAGGAGCGACTCCGGGACCTCGGCGAAGATCTTCTCCATCTCCTCGCGGGACTTCAGGAAGAACTCGGGGCGGTCGAAGCGCATCCGCTTCTCGTCGGCGATCTTCGATCCCGTCTGGATGCAGAGCATCGCATCGTGGGGACCGGCGTCGCCCGCGCGGATGTAGTGGACGTCGTTCGTGCACACCACCTTGAGGCTGAATTCGTGCGCAAGCTTGAGCAGCGCCATGGCGATCTTGCGCTGCTCGGGCAGCCCGTGGTCCTGGATCTCGACGAAATAGTTCTCGCGACCGAAGATGTCGACAAAGCGCGCCATGGCCCGGCGGGCGTCCTCGACCCGGTCGTGCAGGAGCAGGTGGGGCACCAGCGAAGCGAGGCAGCCCGTGAAGCCGATGAGCCCCTTCGAGTGCTTGGCCAGCGTCTCAAGGTCGGTCCGGGGCCTGTAGTAAAACCCCTTCAGGTGGGCGTCCGAGACGAGCTTCAGGAGGTTCTGGTAGCCGGTGAGGTCGCGCGCGATCAGCCCGAGGTGAAAGATGTTCTTTCCCTCGTCCGTCCGACCCTGCCTCTCCAGGCGGGAGCCCTCGGCGAGGTACATCTCGCAGCCGATCAGCGGCTTCACCCCCTTGGCGGTCGCGGCGGTGTAAAACTCTATCGCCCCGAACAGATTGCCGTGGTCGGTGAGTGCAAGCGCCGGCATGCCCAGCTCGGCCGTTCGGTCGAGCAGGCGGTCGATCCTGCAGGCGCCGTCCAGGAGGCTGTAGTCGCTGTGGACGTGAAGGTGGACGAAGTCCTGGTCGTGGGTGGCCAAGTGGGGATTGG
>CAZGOX010000279.1:0-2660 GCA_964527955.1 uncultured Opitutaceae bacterium
GCACGACGGCCTGCGGATCGCGCGGACCTTTCTCGAGCTTCGCAATTCGACCGTCGACGACACGGAGAAGGGCTACAAGCTCGGCTTCAATTCCAAGAGCGACGTGATCACGGCGCGCGCGCAGGCCGCCGGGCTGCAGGAGTCGGTCCTGATCGCGGAGCGCGCGGTCCGCGATGCCGAGAACCAACTCAGGCTCCTGATAGGGCAGGATTCATTTCCCATGGACCAGCCGCTCCTCTCGCTTGAGCCCATCGGGGCCCCCGACGACATCGTCGTCCGGCCTGCGGAGGACCTGCAGCTGGCCCTCGCCCAGCGGCCGGACTACCAGCAGGCGCGCCTCGGCCTCACCATTGACCGGGCGAACAATGCGGCTGCTCGGAACGGGCTCCTGCCGGAGGTCAATTTTGTCGGCGGGTACGGCTACAACGGTCTCTCAAGCAGTTTCGCCGCGGCCCGGCAGATGGTCGCAAACCAGATGAACCCGTCGTTTTCCGCCGGGCTCCAGGTGAGCATTCCGCTCACGTTCGCGCAGGCCCGGGGCAAGGCCCGGGCCGCGCGGCTGCAAATGGAGCAGGACGACGAGAACCTCCGAAGCCTGGAGGCGAACATCGCCCTGAGTCTCGCCACCGCGGCCGGCCAGATCGAGACGACGAGGCAGCGGGTCGCGGCCGACCGCACCGCCTACGACCTCGCCAACCAGGCCCTGACCGGCGAGGTGAAGAAGCTCCACGCCGGCACAAGCTACATCCTGTTCGTCCTCGAGGCCCAGGGGAACCTTGCGGCGGCCGAGGTCAACCTTTCGGGCGCAATCGCCGCCCAGCAGCAGGCAGCCGCCAACTATGAGCTCCAGCTCGGCTCCACGCTGAAGCGCCACAATATCACGCTTGCTGAGCCTTGATTCACCCCTGCGCAGGGGACACTATCCCTGCCGCCCCAGCCATGCCATCCACCCCGCAGCACAGGATCCTGATTGCGGACGACCAGCCCGACATCATCGAGGCCCTTCGCCTGCTTCTGAAGAACGAGGGCTACCAGACCGAGGCAGCCAAGTCCCCCGCGGCCGTCATCAAGGCCGTGGAGTCGAGGGACTATGCGATGGTGCTGATGGACCTGAACTATGCCCGGGACACGACAAGCGGACAGGAGGGCCTCGACCTGTTGAACCGGCTCCAGTCGCTGGACAACAGCCTGCCCGTGGTCGTGATGACGGCCTGGGCCAGCGTGGACGTGGCCGTCGAGGCGATGCGGAGGGGCGCCCGGGATTTCATCACAAAGCCCTGGGACAACCCCCGCCTGCTCGCGGTGGTGCGAAATCAGATTGAACTTGGCAGCGCCGTCCGCGCCTACCGGCGACTCGAGGCCGAGAACCAGCTTCTGCGGGGAAAGGCGGGCCCCGTTCTCCTTGCGCAATCGGCGGCCATGCGCCCCGTGCTCGACGTCGTCGCCCGCATCGGCCCCTCCGACGCCAACGTGCTCATCACCGGGGAAAACGGCACGGGAAAGGGCCTGATAGCCAGGGCCCTCCACGCGGTTTCCTCCAGGGCCGACAAGCCCTTCATCTCGGTCAACATGGGCGGCCTGCCGGAGGGCGTGTTCGAGAGCGAGCTCTTCGGCCACGTCCGCGGCGCGTTCACCGACGCAAAGAGCGACAGGGCCGGCAGGTTTGAACTCGCCGAGGGAGGCACGCTCTTCCTCGATGAGATCGGCAACATCCCGGCAGGACAGCAGGCGAAGATCCTCAGGGTGATCGAGCGCGGCGAGTACGAGCGGGTGGGATCCTCGCGCACCTACCGTGCGAACGTGCGGCTGGTTTCGGCCACGAACTCCGACCTCGCCGCCGCCGTGGCCGCGGGGCAGTTCCGCCAGGACCTCCTCTTCCGGCTGAACACAATCCAGCTGCACCTGCCCCCCCTGCGCGAGCGCCGCGAGGACATCGAGCTTCTGGCGCAGCATTTCCTGAAGCAGCATGTCGAGCGCTACCGCAAGTCGATCGGCGGCTTTGACGAGCCCGCGCTGCAGGCCCTGCGGGCCTATTCCTGGCCCGGCAACGTGAGGGAGCTCGATCACGCGGTGGAACGGGCGGTCCTGATGGCGGCCGGCCGCGTCATCCGGGCCCCGGACCTGGGATTGGCCGCCGCCGGGCACTCGGCCCCGCTCGACGAGATGAGCATGGAGGAGGTGGAGGCCTTCCTGATCAAGAAGACCCTCGCCCGCTGCGACGGCAACGCCAGGAAGGCGGCCGACCAGCTCGGTTTGAGCCGCAGCGCGTTTTACCGCAGACTCGAGAAATTCAAGCTTTGAGCGTTCGCCCCCACGACCGGACGGTCTTCCTCTACGCCCTGATCGGCGGCCTTCCCGCGGTTGTCATCGCCCTGTTCTGGATCTGGGCACCCGGCCACACGGCAGACCTGGAGGTCACCCTCACGCTCCTGGTCGCGGGCTGCTGGCTTGGGTTTGCGGCCGTCGTTCGGGAGCGCGTGGTCTGGCCGCTCCAAACGATGGCCAACCTCCTGATGGCCCTGCGGGAGGGTGACTTTTCCATCCGGGCGCGGGGTGCCCGCCGGGACGACCCGCTCGGCGAGGCGATGATCGAGATCAACCAGCTGGGCGCCCTCCTGCAGTCGCAGCGGAGGGGGGCCGTGGAGGCCACGGCCCTCC
Organism: uncultured Opitutaceae bacterium; assembly: GCA_964527955.1. Taxonomy (GTDB): domain Bacteria; phylum Verrucomicrobiota; class Verrucomicrobiia; order Opitutales; family Opitutaceae; genus Palsa-1447. The sequence continues at coordinate 2,659 of CAZGOX010000279.1, forward strand.
TG
>CAZGOX010000279.1:2670-3714 GCA_964527955.1 uncultured Opitutaceae bacterium
AATCCCGTGGATGCCTTGCCCGTGGGGCTCTGGGCCGACGTCGGCGTGTTCGCCTTCGACGAGTCCGGCTCGCTCCGGCTGGTCAACCGCGCCGGACAGCGCCTGCTCGCCAAGCCGGTCGAAAGGATCCTTGGCCACTCCGCGGGCGAGGTCGGGCTGGCCGAATGCCTCGCGGGCGAGCCTTCGAGGCTGCTCAGCGCAACGGTGTTTCCCGGAGTGCGGGGGCGATGGGGCATGCGGCGGACGCTGTTCCGGGAGGGCGGCCGGCGCCACCAGCTCGTCGTAATCGCCGACTTGAGCCAGCCCTTGCGCACGGAGGAGCTCAAGGCATGGCAGGGCCTCGTCCGCGTGCTCGGGCACGAGCTCAACAACTCCCTTGCGCCGATCAAGTCGATCGCAGGGAGCCTGGGCGACTCGCTCCGCCGCGACCCGAAGCCTGCCGACTGGGAGGCGGACATGCGGACCGGGTTGGAGATCATCGCCACCCGCGCGGAAGGTTTGACAAGGTTTCTGCAGGCGTATGCGCGGCTCGCGCGTCTGCCGACGCCGGTGTCCGCGCCGTTCAACCTGGAGGAAGCCGTGCAGCGCGCCGTCGCCCTCGAGCCCCGCCTCCAGGTTGCGCGGCTCCCCAGCCCCCCGACGACCGTCCGGGGCGATGCGGCGCAAATCGAGCAGGTCCTGATCAATCTCGTGAAGAATGCCGTCGATGCCGTGTTTGAGCAGCGCAACGCCGGCCATTCGGAGGCCTCCGTCCGGCTTAGCTGGCAGCAGTCCGGCTCCTCCGTCGAAATCCGGATCGAGGACGACGGGCCGGGGATAGCACAGACGGGAAACTTGTTCGTGCCCTTTTTCACGACAAAGCCGGAGGGCTCGGGGATCGGCCTCGTGCTCTGCAGGCAGATCGCCGAGAACCACGGGGGATCCCTGGAATTGCGCAATCGGAGCGAGGCCTCGGGGTGCGTCGCGCTGCTGCGCCTGCCGACAGCGTGAGCGGCGGAGTCCCGGTTATGGGACGGATTCGTCCCGCATCCGATCTGAAGGCGG
>CAZGOX010000280.1:0-3692 GCA_964527955.1 uncultured Opitutaceae bacterium
CCCTTCTTGGTCTTGGCTGTTGGCGCCTTGACTGTGATGCCTACCGAGGCGCGGGTCTCGGCGAGGACGTCCTTGTAGGCGACCAGGCGGGCCTGGGCTTCCTTGATGTCACCCTGCGGCGTCTTCGGATTGGCGACGACCCTCTCCGCGGCGTTGATGACCCCGGTGACGTGTTGGAGGACCGAGCAGCTGAGCCCGACCGTGCCCGCGTACGGGTTCCTCTCCATGACTGCCTTGCCGCCGGCCGCGGCCGCTGAATGGTCTGGGATCTCGGCGGGCTGGATCTCGACTGCCTTTTGGGCCTCCGGGGACATCGAGCTCAGGTCCTTCCCTGCTGCAACGAGAACGTTGCCCTCGGCGAGCCACTTGGACAGCAATTCGGGGTTGTGCTTGGGGGACTCTTCAGCCGTGCGTTCCTGCCCTCCTTTCTGAGCCGGGAGCGCATTCTCCATCGCCAATCTGATCCGAGTTAGGCGTTCAATGCCGTCCGCAACATTGCGACTTCCAAGGCCAATTTCTCGTAAGCTGTCCTCATCTTGGCGGACTCCCTTCGCGACTCGGCTATCTCTTTGGAGAGCGCTTCGGAGAGTTTCTGCCAGGCTTCGATCCGCAATGTCAATTTCTCGAGCAAGGCATGTAAGACGCTCACTTTCTCGTCTGAGCTCCTCAGCCTTTCTCTTAAATCGGTCGAGATCGTCAGGGCCGAGTCGGAATCGGCTTCTAGAGATGATTTCAATTTGGTTTGCGACGCCTCGAGCAGCAACAAGCGCTTCTCGAAGTTTTCTATCAGCTTCGCCTCCATCGGCGTGAGGGGATTCTTGTTTTCCATAAGATGCTAAGGTTACCGAATGCGGATCCACGTAGTGTTGTCGTCCGGTCCCGGCATCGATTCCAGTTTTGATGGGACCTTCAAGTAAATGGCTCTTGGGCTCTCCCTTATCTGCCCCAGAAGGGGTTTGATGTAGCTCAATGCCTCTATGTCCCACTGCGTTGCCGATAACCGATCCAGCTTCCTCTGGGCGTCTTCTGTCTGGCTGTTCAGCTCGTTCAGCCTCGCCGTCGCCGCCGCGAATTGTTCCACCCTTGCTTGGATCGCGATTGGTAAGGCCGTGTACGGCAATGCCGATAAGAAAAGAAGGGTCGTTAAGACCGCTGCAGTCGATGTCGAGAGAGCCCAAATCAGCCCAGACTTCATTAACCTCCGGCGCATAACGGATATTTCCGCCCCTTCCCTCGCGCGCTCTGCCATCATGTCCTCCTGGTAGGTCCGCACGGCCTTGAGTTGCTGTCTTAGTAGGAACTCTCGGTCCGCCTTCCACTGTCTTTGTTCCTCCTTCAAAACGATGCTCAAGGTATTCCCGCTTTCCTTGCAGTCGTTCTTGAAATTCGCGGCGGCATTGGAGATCAGCTCCAGGGCCTCGCGGATGGTTGTATTTCGGTCCTGTGTAGCCAGGCTGAACGATTTCTTCAATTCCTCCGAGTTCATATATTTGTCCTTCGAGTCTGATTGGTTTTTCAAAATCGTGCCGCGTAATGACGATTCTCCCATCCGTGACGGTCTTCACTTGAAAACCTTCGCTTTGTAGTAGAGCGAGAATCTCACCGCGGGTACTAAGTGTTTCATCCTCGGCCGCGCTTAAGACCATATTATCGATCTCATCTATCATTTCGCGGACCTTCTGTGGGATGTGTTTGCCTTCGTTTCGGACCGCCCTTCTACGCTCAGGCTCAAATGGCGAAGCATAGCCTTGGTCGCAGTTTGTAACCTCCTGCCACATCTCGATCCTTCTGAGATCTAGGCTGGGCAGATACGGGGTCATCACATGTGTTGATGGCAGGTGAACATTGTTAATGTAGATATGTTGAGCGTACCGCTTGGGCTTCCCGGGATCGCCCTTGGCCTCGTTGTGAAGCACGACGACGTAGGCATAATCCGTCCCGGGCTCCAACCCCGGTAAGAGGGCTTCGAGAAAGCTCTCCCGGTCCTTGGCCATCTTTCCCGTGTCTGTTTCACCGGCGGCGTAGCTAAGCGCCACCGAATAGTAGCCATAACCCGCGGCCGTCAGGTCTTCGCACTGTTTCAGATTCCCTGCGATGACTATGGCCTCACGAGGGTCGTACCCCTCCTTAGGCTTGATGTAATCGAGCGAACATTTTCCGGGAGGCATATGTTTAGCTACCATTTTGAAGCCACCTCCCAAATGGCACGTTCTAGCCTAACCAAAGCAACCAAGGTCGGCATGGCGTCCACGGCGCCTAAATTTACCTTCGTGGCGATCTGATTGAGGTTGTTACCAAACCTTATGAACTGAGTAATCTTCTTGGCCTCAAAGTCGGTCATCGGTGCGCGAGGCTTCGGACCGGGACGAATCTCCGGCACAGGCAATCCGAGGAGGTGGGCCCGGGCAATCTTGGCCAACGGGCGGCCGTCAGCACGACGCCGAGCCTCCTTAAGTTCTGCCGAAGTAAAGCGGATCTTGAGAGCCTTCTTGCGGGTCTCGCGCATGCGCTTGGATCTGGTGGCGCTCATGTCGGCCCCGGGGACGAGTTGTGAAGGGTCTCCTGCAGGGCTGCTGGCGGTTGCGACACGCCCAATGCTCTAGAGGACAGTTTGTACCCCCGCGCTGTACTGGCGTATCTTCTATTATTACTCCGATCTGAGGTTGGATGAAGATCGAGATCCACCCGGATCCACGCCCGCTTGGTGGACCAGGTTTGTCCCACCCTTACAAGTGCTGAGATCTCGTTGTCCTGCCAAAGAAATGGCCGGCCTCTTGACCAGTCACACCTACCCGAAACCTCAGGCTCAATGAGGTCGGCGAACTGCGGGAAGTGAAAATAGGGCGCCACAGTTACGGGATGGTATGGATACGGGCTCCGTCAAGGTCTTCTTAGCAAGAAAGCGAAGGCGGGCGTTCTTGTGTCTCCCCTTGCGGTGGGCCCCTGTCCCGCAGACGCCTCAAGCGACTCCACGGCCTTGTCCCAATCCTCCGGCGTGGTCTGCAGCAGTTGTTTGCATGGCACCGGGACCGTCTTCTCCCCGGTCCCCACTCTCGAATCGGACACGGCGCCAACCGACGTTCCCCTGGTCTCTAACACCGGGTTGAATTGCGTCACCTCTCCTGTTCCTGTCCTCCGCTTGGATAATTGCTTCATTTGATGCTTACTGGAAAATTGGAGCGCCGTGTCAAGTCGGTCCTCGCGGCTCACCCGACGCCGGGAAGTATCCAGATGTGCTACCGTGTCTCGTGGGGCCCAGCCCGATAGGCATCGCCTAGCGAAATCGTTCCCTACGGGGCCTTCGCAAGGCCCATGATCGTGACGGAGCCAACGGGCTCGAATTCGCGAAAATTGTGAATCAGCCCTTGTCGGCCCTGGCGATTATCCCATAAGATAGGCGTGAACCACTTCTCGCACGGCTCAACTGAGAGGCCAGACCCGCCCGCCAGGACGCTCGCACAGATTGAGACATCCTTCGCGGCTCGCCGGCGACGTGGCGTAGGGATCGGCCAGGACATCCGGGGAATAGTATCGAGTCGCCAGCTTTCCGGCTGCCGCAAAGACAAATACTGTCTCGTCGCCCTGAAGGGTCACGAGAAGTACGCCTACCGTTTGATTGAGGTAGTCAATGCGACCGACGGCATCTACGAGACCATCGTATCGTGGGCATCGCTCAATGGACCTTCGCGTTC
>CAZGOX010000281.1:0-3642 GCA_964527955.1 uncultured Opitutaceae bacterium
GCCGAGATCGAGCGCCATGGCGGCGTGATCGACAAGTTCATCGGCGACGAGATCATGGCGCTCTTCGGCGCGCCGGTCGGCCACGGCGACGATGCCGACCGGGCCGTGTCCGCCGCGCTCGCAATGCAGGCGGCGCTCGGACAGCTCAACCTTGAGTTTGCCGCCGAGGGCCGGCCACCCCTCGCGATCGGCATCGGGATCAACACCGCGCGGGTCGTTGCCGGCAACATGGGATCCCACCGCCGACTCAACTACTCGGTGATCGGCGACGGGGTGAACATAGCCGCCCGGCTCCAGACGCTCACGCGTACGCCGGAATATCACGCTGGCATCCTAGTCAGCGCTGCGACCCTGCAGGCTGCTCGGGGCCATTATCAAACCCGCGCCCTAGGTCAGATTTCCGTCAAGGGACGCTCGGAGCCGGTCACTCTTTTCGCAGTGGATTTGCCCGCCGATTGAAACCCCGCCGATCAGCCGCCGCAGCGGATGCTCACCGGAAAGAACCGGACCTTTCAGTCCAGGATTTTCCCCCAATCCGCCCTTGCACACCGGCTTTCATCCCCCAAGGGTTTCCTTAAAGTTTCCCCCGGACCCTGCCGTTACTGCCCCATGAAATCGAAGCTGCCCTTCATCTTGGTTGCTGTCGTGACCGCCTCCCTCGCCTACGTCACCGTCACTTATTCCGCCAACTCGAAGGCCAGTGCCGGCCAGACGAGCGCCGAGTGCTGTGACCCCGAGGCGGGGCCGACCGGCAAATAGCGTCGGACGCGTTCGGATTCCTTGTCTGTCCTTCGGATCCGCATTTTTTCGGTTTTCCTAGCATATTAGGTTGCACACGCTAATCGTTTGCAACAAGGTCGCGCCCCGTGAATCGGCGCCTCCTTTTCCTCCCTTTTGTAGTGCTGGTTCTGTCGCTCGGGACATTGAGCACCTTCGGTGACGACAGCTCATTTACCTGGTTCGGCGGGGGCAACCCGGGCGATCTTGGGGACGGGCGAAACTGGGACGAATCATCCGTCCCCGGAGGCACTCTCGGTACCGAAAGCGTCACCTTTTCCACCGCTGACGATTCCCAGACCATCCTGATCCCGTCTTCCGGGTTCAAGCTGCGGAACCTCATTTTCGAAAACGAAGGCACCGGCTACACCTTCCACAGCAATTCCCCGACCCCGGCGCTCAAGATCACCCACAACATCACCGCCAATTCCGGAGCGGGCAACATCCTCTTCGACAATAGCATCCAACTCGCGTTGAGCGATGCCTGTCACATCATATGCGTTGGCGACGGAGTCACAGTCACGATCGACAGCCAGATCGTCAACTCATCGGGGTCCGCCAGCATCCTCAAGAAGGGATCCGGCACGCTAGTCCTGGACGGTAATAATACCTTCAGCGGGGGGCTTACCGTCGACTCCGGCGAACTCGTTCTGGGCAGTTCCTCCGACAACAGCCTCACCTACAGTCCGGTTGGCCTCGGTACGCTTACGCTCAAGGGCGGCTCGTACCTCACTCCCGGCATAGCCAACGTCACCCTCGGGAACACGATTGTGCTGACGGCAACCGGCGACAACTTGGTCCATATCGATGAGGACGATAGCACGAACAATCTCACGCTGACCGGAATGATCTCCGGCACCGGCGGTCTCGACTGGTGCACGGAAGGAACGCTGACGCTCACCAATGGAGGCAACACCTTCACCGGCAATGGCGATGTCAGTGTCGACCTCCGGGCGGGAACACTGCTGATCGGGGCCTCCTCCACGGCCCACAATGACGTCGAACTCGGCAGAGTGATCGACCACGGTCCGGTCGGCAGGGGGACTCTGGCGCTCTACGACGACACCACACTGGGGGTGGTATCATCGAGTGGCCCCCAAAAGCTGCACAACCCGATCTATCTGGCTTCGGACGGCACCGTGACTTTCGATACGTCCGGCGGCGATCTGACCCTCCTCGGTGACATTACCGGCGATTCCGAAATCAACAAAACCGGGAGCGGGATTCTCACCCTGGGTGGCACCGGAAATTTTTTTGGTGGAATTACGGTGCAGGCCGGAACGCTGGATCTCGCCTCGTCCTCCATTAGTTCACTTGGCATCTCCGGCCCCGTGGGGCGGTCGAGCCTGAAGATGCTGGACGGGACTACCCTCGGCATCGCTCCCCTAACCGGAGCGACCACCCTGCATAACGACATCGAGCTGGATTGCCGGATCAACACCAACGTCAATTTCGACACGACGAACGGAGATCTCACCTTGAAGGGTGTCATTTCCGGCTCGTCGTCGTTGACCAAGATCGGTTCCGGTTATCTGACGCTCTCCGGAAACGATTCCTATTCCGGCGGCACGATCATCAACCAGGGATTCCTGGTCCTGGGCGAATACTACGACGGTGAAGTCACCCATCGCGGTTCGATCACCGGCGACGTACAGTTCACGGGCAACACGGGGCTCGGCGGCGGCGAGTTGCAGTTCAACCGCTCCAACAGCTATAACTTCGCCGGCAACATCAGTGGTCCCGGCCGCGTGAGCGATTTTGGCTCCGGGATCATCACGCTGAGCGGTTCGAACACCTACAGCGGTGGCACCTTTGTCCACAATGGGACGCTGGCGGACGCCGGCACCGGAAATTTTTCCCCGAATAGCGCTGTCTACGTGAACAGCGGGGCCGCGGTTCAGGCAAACTACAGCGAGACCGTGGGCGGCCTAGACGACTATTCCGGATTGTATGGGACGGTTGCCGTTGCCAGTGGGGCCACATTGACGATCAGCACCAACAGCTCCGACTCATTCACCGGGGTGATTTCTGGTGCCGGCGGATTGGTCAAGACTGGCTCCGGCACGCAAACCCTCAGCGGCAGCAACACCTATGGTGGCGGCACGACCATCAGCCAGGGCACGCTGGTCTATGGTGCCGCCGGCGCCTTTGGCACCGGCGGCGTGACGATCAACGGCGGCGGCATCAGCGTGGGTTCCGGCCTCACGCTAAGCAATACCCTGACCATCAGCGGCTCCGCCATCGTGCTCGGCGGCAACGGCACGATCGGCTCGGCGATCACCGCGGACAGCCACGTGGTGATATCCCCCGGCAATTCGCCGGGTAACCTGACCTTCAGCGCCGGACTGACGCTGGCCAGCGGCGGTGCCATTTCCTTCCAAGTCTACGACGCCAACGGACCGGCGGGCACCGGCTACGACCTCATCACGGTCAGCGGAGGCACCCTCGCGCTCACCGCCAGCGCCAATACAATCACCTTCAACCTTGTCTCGATCGACGGCGGCAACAACACGGCCAACGCGATCAACTTCAATCCCGCCAGCAACTATTCGTGGATGTTCGCCACGTCGCCAAACAGCCTCATCACCGGCTTCAATCCAAACCAGTTCAACCTCGTGAACGGTTTCACTAACAATCTCGCCGGCGGCACCTTCTCCTTCTCGGAAAGCGGGGACCAGCACAGCCTCCTGCTGAATTTCACCCCCGCGGCCGTGCCCGAGCCTTCCACGTGGGCGCTGTTGGTCGCGGGGCTGGGCGCGGTGACCGTGATCTCCCGCCGTCGGCGGCGCGACTGAATCGGGCTACTTCCGTCGTAGGAGCCTGCCTGCAGGCTATTTCTTGTAGGGGCGCACTTCACGTGCGCCC
>CAZGOX010000282.1:0-3635 GCA_964527955.1 uncultured Opitutaceae bacterium
TCATCATGACCGACGCCGACGTCGACGGCTCCCACATCCGCACGCTGCTCCTGACCTTCCTCTACCGCAAGATGCGGGGACTCTTCGACCGGGGGTACATCTACATCGCCCAGCCGCCCCTCTACAAGATCAAGCGAAAGAAGCGCGAGCAGTACGTCGACAACGACGAGCAGCTGAACCGCATCCTCCTCGAATTGGGGTCCGAGGACGTGGTGCTGGCGCGCGTCCGGGACCGCCACGTGTTCCCGCCCCAGCAGATCGACCGGATCGTCGAGGCCCTGGCGGCGCTGGAGAAGCTCGGGGCGGGCGTAACCCGCTACGGGGCGCCGCTGAACGCGTACCTCGACCGCCACGACAAGGAGACGCATGCGCTGCCGCGGTACCTGGCCAGGATCCGCTCGGGAAACCAGGAATCCCATGAGTTTCTCCAGGACGAGGAGGCAAGGGCGCGGTTCGTGCAGGGCCACGGGCTGGACGCCGACCTGTTCGAGCAGACCGAGCCCAAGGTTCCTTCGCCCAAGGCCGAGGGCAACGGGACCATCGCCCGCAGGGTGACGATCCACGAGATCTTTGAGAGCACGGAAATGTCCAAGCTTCTGAAGCTGCTCGCGAAGACCGACCTCGAGATCGACCGCTTCAGCCCGGCCGACAAGCCGGTCTACTCGCTCACCGAGAACCCGGGCCAGAAGAACGAGTCCAAGTCCGAACTGGCCGCCCCGCTCGACATCCTCGCCCAGATCCGGGCCAACGGGCGCAAGGGCCTGAGCATCCAGCGCTACAAGGGCCTCGGGGAGATGAATCCGAAGCAGCTCTTCGAGACCACGATGGACCCCGAGAAGCGCCGCCTGCTCAAGGTCTCGGTCAATGACGCCGCGAAGGCGGACGCGCTCTTCACGCTCCTGATGGGAGACGAGGTGCCGCCCAGGCGCCAGTTCATCGAGGACAACGCGCTGAACGTCCAGTACCTGGACGTTTGAGCCTGCGCTAGGTCCCAAAAGCCCCCTACGACCTGTATGTACACTTCCTCCGAGAAGCTATCGTCGGCGAACATCACCGACATCATGCAGACGGCCTACATCGACTATTCGATGTCGGTCATCATTTCTCGGGCGCTTCCGGATGCGAGGGACGGCCTCAAGCCGGTCCAGCGCCGGATCCTCTACGCCATGTTCCGCCTGGGCCTGCTGCACAACCGCCCCTTCAACAAGTGCGCGAAGGTCGTCGGCGAGGTCCTGGGCAACTACCATCCGCACGGCGACGCCTCGGTCTACGACACCCTGGTCCGGCTGGCCCAGACCTGGGTGATGCGCTACCCGCTGATCATGCCGCAGGGCAACTTCGGCTCCGTCGACGGCGACCCTCCCGCGGCCTACCGGTACACCGAGTCCCGGCTCGACAACCTCGCCGAGGAGCTCCTCTCCAACCTGGACGAGGACACGGTCGACTTCGCGCCCAACTACAACGAGGAGACCACCGAGCCGACCGTGCTGCCGGCGGCGCTCCCCGGTCTCCTGATGAACGGGTCGACCGGCATCGCGGTCGGAATGGCGACCAACATCCCGCCCCACAACCTCGACGAGATCATCGAGGCCGCCTGCGCGATCATCGACAGGCCCGCAGTCTCGATCGACGAGCTCTGCGAGATCGTCAAGGGCCCTGACTTCCCCACCGGGGGCGTCATCGCGGGCCGCGAGGGCATCCTGAGCTACCTGAAGACCGGCCGCGGGATCGTCCGGATCCGCGGGCGCGCCCACACCGAGGAGGTGAAGGGCGGCATGGAGCAGATCATCATCACCGAGATTCCCTACAACGTGAACCGGTCGACCCTGGTCACGCGCATCGCGGAGCTGGTCTCCGAGAAGCACATCGACGGGATCCGCGACCTGCGCGACGAGTCCGACGAGAACACCCGGATCGTGGTGGAGCTGAAGCGCGGCGAGCAGGCCAAGGTCGTCATCAACCAGCTCTTCCAGAAGACCGCGTTGGAAAGCTCCTTCGGCGTGATCCTGCTGGCCCTGGACAACAAGCGGCCGAAGCAGATGAACCTGAAGGAGCTGCTCGAGTGCTACCTGGAGCACCGCCGGGAGGTCGTCACACGCCGCACGCGGTTTCGCCTGAGGCAGGCCGAGGACCGCGCTCACGTCCTGGAGGGCTACAAGATCGCCCTGGACAACCTCGACGACTTCGTCCGCGTGATCCGGTCCTCGGCGAACAAGGAGGACGCCAAGGTCAAACTCCAGGCGAGGTATCCCCTCAGCGACCGCCAGGTCGAGGCGATCCTCGAATTGCGCCTGTACCAGCTCACGGGCCTCGAGCGCGAGAAGATCGAGGCCGAGTACCTCGAGCTGCTCAAACTCGTCATGGAACTGCGCGGCATCCTCGAGTCCGAGGAGAAGCTCCTGGCCCTCATCAAGCAGGAACTCCTGGACCTCAAGGCGAAGTACACGTCCCCCCGCCGCACGGAAATCACCGGCGCCGCGGGCGAGTTCCGCATGGAGGACGTCGTCCCCAACGAGGGCTGCGTCATCACGGTCTCCCACCTTGGATTCATCAAGCGGACCAGGGTCGCCGACTACCGCTCCCAGAAGCGGGGCGGCAAGGGCGTCATTGGGACGGAGACCTACGAGGACGACTTCGTGGAGCACCTGTTCACCGCGGGCACCCACGACTACATCCTCTTCCTCACGACCACCGGCCAGTGCCACGCCAAGAAGGTCTACGACGTCCCCGAGGGAACGCGCGCGTCGAAGGGCAAGTCGGTCTCCAGTTTCCTCAGGCTCGGCGAAAACGAGAAGATCGCCGCCATGCTCTGCGTGAAGGATTTCGCCGCCGATCGCTTCCTCGTCATGGCGACCCGGAGCGGCGGCATCAAGAAGAGCGCCCTTTCCGACTACGCCAACGCCACGCGCGACGGCGGCATCATCGGCATCAACCTCGATGAGGGCGACGCCGTCATAGGGAGCGTCCTGACGACCGGTAGCGACGAGCTGATCCTGGTCTCAAACCAGGGACTGGCCGTGCGGTTTCGCGAGCGCGACCCGGAGACCGGAGAGGATCTCTTCAGGCCCACCGGCCGGGCCACCGCTGGAGTCACCGGGATGCGCTTCAAGCTCCAGAGCGATTTCCTGCAGGCGATCGAGGTTGTCGACCACACGGCCAAGTTCCTGGTCGCCAGCGAGGCCGGCCTGGGGGTCCGCACCCGTTTCGAGGATTATCGCCTGATCAACCGCGGCGGCAGCGGCGTCTGGGCGATCGACCTGCCGGAGGACGGCTCCGTGCGCCTCGCCGGAGCCCTGCGGGTCGGCGACGACTCTGAGGTCATGCTGCTCACGGCCAAGGGCCAGAGCATCCGCTGCCCGGTCAAGGACATCCGCGAGACCAACCGCGGGGCAAAGGGCGTGAAACTACTCACCCTGGCCGAGGGCGACAAGCTCCTCGGCATCGCCCGCATCGTCGAAGTCGACGTCGCCGAATAAACGGTCAGGTCCCTTGTAGGCAGCGAGCTTGCTCGCGCTCCCCGTAGGTCAGCGAGCTTGCTCGCGCCCCCCGTAGGTCAGCGAGCTTGCGCGCGCCGTCCGGAGCGCGAGCACGCTCGCTGACCAACAGAAACCAAGGCAAAGAGGCTCGTCAGTACC
>CAZGOX010000283.1:0-3604 GCA_964527955.1 uncultured Opitutaceae bacterium
ACCTTTCCCGAGGCAGACCGGCGGAGCCTGCTTGTCGGCCAGCTCGGCAAGATGCTGCGCGCCCTGAAGGACATGGACGCGGGCTATGTGCTCATGGCCGGCCAGATCACGCCCCGCCGGCTCTTTCGCGGCCTCCATCCGGACCTCAAGGCGACGCGCATCCTGATGTCGCTGAAGCGCCGCAATGCCGAGACGATCTTCGGGGCCATAGCGGCGGAAATCGAGGCCCTGGGAATCGGGATCCTGGACGCCCGGGCCTTTCTCGACGGGGAGGTCGCCTCCCCCGGGGTGATGACGGGGCGGAGCTTCCCCGTCGAGGAGGACTACGTGAACCACGGCATCCACATAGCCAGGGAGTGCGCCCGGCTCGACGTGGGCCAGGGCTGCGTCGTCCGGAAAGGGACCGTGCTGGCCGTCGAGGCGTTCGAGGGAACCGACGAAATGCTGCGGAGGGCCGGCTCGTTCAAGGCCGATGGGGCGCTGTTTGTGAAGACGGTCAAGGCGGGCCAGGATTACCGGTTTGACGTCCCCTGCTTTGGACAACGGACGCTGGAGGCCATGCGAGAGAGCGGCGTCCGGGCCGCGGCCCTCGAGGCCGGCGGTGTCATCCTTCTCGACAAGCAGGCCGTGCTTGCGCAGGCCCGCGAATGGGGCATCTCGCTATTGGGGTTCTAGACGGCTTGCCCTCCGGAGGGCCGGCGCCCATAGTGCCGCGGCACTCATGCAACAGGACCTCGTCCCGGTAGTCGTCAAGGGCGTGATGCCCGCCCCCAACACCTGCTGGGTGTTTCTCGGCAACGATGCCAAGACGTTTGTGATCTACGTGGACCAGTTCGTGGGAAACGCGATCCAGATGTCGCTCAACGGCGTCAAGAAGGACCGCCCCCTCACCCATGACCTCATCGGGAGCATCCTTCTCGGGCTGGAGGCGCGGCTCGACCACGTCATCATCAACGACGCGTCCGAGGGGACTTTCTTCGCGCGGATATTCCTGACCATGGAAAACGAACTCGGGAAAAAGATCGTCGAGATCGACGCCCGTCCCAGCGACTCCATCGTCCTCGCCATCCAGCAGAAACGCCCGATCTATGTGGCGAGGCACGTGTTTGACGCGGACACGACCGAGGACATGACCAAGACATTCGAGGACCTTCTGCGGAGGCAGGCCGAGGAAGGGGACCCGGACAAGCCGGCGGGTTGACCGCCTACTCCAGGCCAAGCGCCTTGCGGCCGTCCGGGGAGATCATCTGGGGACTCCAGACGGGGTCCCAGACAATGTGGACCGATGCGCTTGCCACCGTCGGCAGCGCAGCGATCTTCCTGCGCGCGTCCTCGGCAATCACCGGCCCCATGCCGCAGCCCTGCGCCGTCAGCGTCATCTTGACCTCCACCACATGGCCTCCTCCGGGCGCCGGCTCGATCGACAGGTCGTACACAAGGCCGAGGTCGACGATGTTCACCGGGATCTCGGGATCGAAGCAGCTTCGAAGGGCGGTCCATACGGCCTCCTCGCTGAAGCCTCCCGGCAGTCCCGGTCCCCCCCCTGCGGCCGCATACCCGTCGATGGCCCCGGCATGCTCGCTCGCAATGCGAAAGAGTCCCCCCTCCGTCCTTACCGTCACATGGCCGCCCAAGGTCTGGGCGATGAAGACGTCCGTGCCGGCCGCAAGGAGAACGTCGTCCCCGGCGGGGATCGCGGTTGCAGGGCAGTCCTGGATGAGCTTGGGCATGCGGTTCGGCGTCACTTCACATCGAGCGCCAAGGGCAGCCGCGCGTAAACGCCCTGCGGATCGTTGTATGCCCGCAGGGACTCCAACGCTTCGCCCATGCGCTGCTCGATCTGGCCGGCAATGCTTCCGGAGTCGGAGCGCATGGCCTCCGGCGGGAGCTTGCCCATCAGCTCCGCGAGCGCCTCGGCCAAGTCCTTCTTCCGGGGATACTCGGTCACCCGGAAACCGGGCGCGAGATGCGCCTCCCGGCCCGCGTAGCGGATCGCCGGCTCCAGACCGCCGATCTCATCGACCAGGCCGAGCCGCAGCGCCTGTCCTCCCGACCACACCCTCCCCTGCGCAATCTCCTCGACGTACGCGCGCCGCAGATGCCGTCCGTCCGCCACCTTTCCTATGAATTCGCCGTAGATCCAGTCGACCATGCGCTGGAATATGGCCATCTCCTCGTCCGTCTTGGGCCGGGAAACCGTCACCATGTCCGCAAATCTGCCCGTCTTCACCCGGTCAAACGTGATCCCGAGGCTGGAAAACAGCCTTTGCACGTCGAATTGGATTCCGAAGACCCCGATGGATCCGGTTATGGTCGTGGGTTCAGCGAAGATGCGGTCCGCCCCCGCCGAGATCCAGTACCCTCCGGAGGCGGCGTAGCTGCCCATCGACACGATCACCGGCTTGGACTGCCGGATCAGCCGCAGCTCGCGGCCGATCTCCTCCGAGGCTCCGACGCTGCCGCCCGGGCTGTTCACGCGCAGGACAACGGCCTTGACCTCGTCGTCGGAACGCAGGCGCCTCAGCTCCCGGGCGAAGGACACGCCGCCCACCTGCCCGACTTCGCCCTCGCCCTCGACGATGTCCCCCTCGGCGTAGACCACAGCCACGGCGGACCCATAGGCGCGCTCGCCCGCGGCGGGCGCGATGCGCAGGTACGCACTCAGCGGGATCTGCTTGAATGTCTCCCTGGCTTCCCCCGGACCGGTCGCCGCCTTGATCGCCTCGACCACCTGGTCGCCGTAGGCGACGCGGTCCACCAGGCCAACCCGCCTGGCGTCGTCCGCGCGGATGATCCCCTGGGCATCCGCAGCCGCCTGGATGTCCGCGGGGGTCAGGCCCCTGGAACGGCCGATCTCCGATCTCAGGTCCAGCCAGAGATCATCGAGGAGCAACTGGGTCTGGGTGCGGTTTTCCGGGCTCATGTCCTCGCGGGTGTACTGCTCGACGTAGGACTTGTACCGGCCGACACGGGTCACCTGCACCCCCACGCCGTACTTCGCGGCCGCACCGCCGAAGAAAACGGGCTCCGTCGACAGCCCCGGCATGAGGATGATGCCGTACGGGTCGATCGTGATTTCATTGGCGACCGAGGCGAGGTAGTAGTCCCGGGTCGTGGCAAAATCCAGGTAGGCCTTCACGGGCTTCCCGGATTTCCGGAAGGCGGCCAGCGCCCCCCGCACCTCGCGCATGGCCGCGAATCCCGAGCCGTAGCCGCGCGGCGACAGGGTCCCCTTGAGGAGAATCCCCGCGATGCGGCCGTCCTCCGCGGCCGCGTGGAGGCCGCGGACCACCTGGCGCAGCTGGAGCTGTCCATTGGTGTTGGCGCCGGCGAACGGGCCAAAGTCGAAGGGCGGCGGCGAATCATTGATGTTGGTGGAGAGGTCAAACACCAGGTAGGACCCGGGCTGAAGCCTCACCGTCTTCGCCGCCTTCTGGGAACTCATGGTCGCGATAGCCCCGATGAGCAGCAGGAGGAGGGCGAGGCCGCCGAGCGTGAAAACGAACAACGCCACCAGCGCGCCGAGCATCGACGTGATGAAGTTCTTCATGGGGAAGCCGGAGGCTACCTGCTTTTGATTCCGGCTCCAGAACAAAGAGCCCGG
>CAZGOX010000284.1:0-3601 GCA_964527955.1 uncultured Opitutaceae bacterium
GCTACACCGCGGAGGTGACGGGGGCCGATGGCGGAACCGGGGTCGCCCTCTGCGCAATCTACCAGGTGCAGTGATCTCAGCTTCTGAGTTTTGACGGGCGAGTCCGGGGCTTGTCATCGTTCGCATCGGCTTCAAGACTTGGCGGATGCTGTGATAGATTTGAGTTACATTTCCTTCGTCTGCAGGGTGATGATCATCGGTGCCGTATTGTTCGGCTTCACGGGCGGCGCCCGGGCATGGAGCACCGTCAGGGACGCCTATAACGGGAGCATCAAGGAGGTGGCGGCGATTGGGGTGCCTGGAGCGGAGGGCAAACCGACTCTTGTCCGACCGGAGCTCACTCCCGCCGAGCACCAGGCCCAAATGCCCTTTGAGGTGGCCCTGCGCATGCGAAACTTTTCCGAGCTTCAGGGCAGAATTGCCAAGGGAGAGCAGATTTCCGCGCAGGAGATGGATGCCAGGTACTTTCCCCTGAAGGCCGACTACGACCATGTCGTCCAATGGATCAGGGACCAGGGGTTTGAGGTGATCCGGACAGACGCGAACAAGTTGGCGGTGTTCGCGCGCGGGTCGGTCGACGCAACGGCCACCGCCTTCCAAGTCTCGTTTGCGCGGGTGAGCAGTCGCGGGGTGGAATACACGTCGGCTGTGACAGCGCCAAGCCTGCCGGTTGAACTGGCGTCGGCGGTGCTGGGCATCCATGGGCTGCAACCGCACATTCGGCCGCATGCCATGGTGCACCAGATGCCCCTCGTTAGCGGGCAGGTCTCGTACCTTCCCTCCCAGATTCTGACCGCCTACGGCGCGGGCTCGATTTCCCAAACAGGGGCGGGACAGACCATCGCACTGGTTGAGTACGCCAACCCCTTGACCGCGGACTTGACGGCATTTTGGGCAGCGGCCGGGGTAACGGATTCGCTTGGCAATATCCAGTTTGCCAATGTCGTGGCCGGCGCCGACTCCGCCGACGCCAGCGACTATACTTCGGAACTCACGGAAGCCAGCCTTGACGCGCAATGGGCCAGCGCCCTGGCGCCGGGTGCCGTGATTCGGATTTACGGAATCAACTCGCTGAATGCCATCGGGTTTGACGAGGCGTTTCAACAGATCTATGCCGACTTGGCGACGAATCCCCAGATTCACCAGCTTTCAATCTCCTTCAGCAACACCGAGGCTGAATTGGCCCCGGATTACTTCCTGATCGAATCTCAGTACTTCGCAGCCTTGGTTGGGGCCGGAGTCACCGTCCTGGCCGATTCAGGGGATGGCGGCATGAATCCCGACCCAGTGACGGGAAGATTCAACCTCAAGGCCCCGGGATCACCGGCCTATCCGGCCAGCGATCCGAGCGTGACCGGCGTGGGCGGCACCAGTCTTATCCTGAACCAGAACAACACCATCCAGGCCCAGACCGGTTGGGATGGCAGCGGCGGCGGCACCAGCGCCATCTTCTCCCGGCCCTCCTGGCAGAATGTCAGCACAATCTATCGGCCTACTTTTCGGCTTGTGCCGGACGTTTCGTCGGTTGCGGACCCGAACACCGGAGCCGTCATCTTTGTGTCGGGAACCCAATCAGTGGTGGGCGGCACGAGTTGGTCGGCGCCGACTTGGGCAGCGTTCTGCGCACTGATCAACCAGGCCAGGCAGACAGCAAGTCCCCCGAGTTCTCCTGTCGGCTTCCTGAACCCCAAGTTGTATGCCCTGCAAGGGACGCCGGCCATTGCGGATGTCCAGGGAGGCCATTCGAATTACTCATTTCCTGCGACCCAGGGCTACGACCTTTGCACGGGCCTCGGTTCGCCGAATGTGTCGGCCCTGATCCAGCTACTTGGCAATGCGGACAGCCCGATGGTCATTCTTGACCAATCCGGCTGGCAAACGGTGACGTATGGACAGGCGGCGACCTTCGCGGTATCGACCTATCCGGCGGCCAGCCAGCTCACGTTTCAATGGCAGGGGGCTGGCGCCGGAGAAAATGGGAGCGGCTGGGCGAACCTGGCCGACAATGCGGACTACGCGGGCACTGCAACACCGGTCCTTACCGTCTCCCATGTGGAGCCAAACCAGGGAGAGGACGATTTTTTCAGGTGCGTTGTGGGCGACGGCGTCAGCAGCCTAACAAGCACGGAGGTTCACTTGGGCGCCCAATCCACGGGTGTGACAACGTTGGCAGGCTGGCTGCAAGCCGGTGGGACCGCGGACGGGGTTGGCAGGACCGCGAGGTTCGACTTTGTGGGAAGCGTGCGCCTCGACGGCCGGGGCAACATCTACTTGGCCGACGCTGGAAACAACACCGTTCGAAAAGTCACCCCTGGGGGAGTCGTCACAACGGTTGCCGGGACGCCGGAGAAGTCGGGCAGCCGGGACGGTCCGGCCTCCCAGGCGCTTTTCGACGATCCGGCCGGGGTGGCCGTGGATGCATCGGGAAACCTCTATGTCGCGGACTCGGGCAATTACGCCATCCGGAAGATAGCAATGCCGTCCGGCGTCGTCAGCACGCTGGCCGGGACCGTCGGCGTGCAGGGAACCACGAACGGGACCGGGGGCAACGCCCAATTCTACGATATGCAGAACATCGCGGCCGACAGTTTTGGAAATCTCTACGTCGCGGACGGGATGAGCGACACTGTGCGAAAGGTCGTGATTGCCACGGGTGCGGTCACAACCTTCGCCGGGACGGCAGGCGTCGTGGGCAGCAGCGATGGCACGGGCGGGGGATCCAGGTGGAATGACCCTACCGGAATAGCGACGGACGCCGCAGGCAACGTGTACGTATCGGACACGGGCAATTGCACCGTGCGGAAAATCACGCCGGCAGGCGTAGTCACGACAATCGCTGGAATTCCGGGAGTTCCCTGGTCGCCGTCGGGCCTTGGCGTGTTTACGGCCCCGGCGGGTCTTAGCGTGGACAGTTCCGGAGACATCTTCGTCGGCGACGTGGGCACGTACCGGGTTTCCGAAATCTCCCCCGGCGGAGCCGTCACGCCGGTGGCCGGCAACGTGCAGGGTGGCGTCGATGGACCGCCTTCGAGCGCGGAGTTTTGGTTTCCCTGTGACGTCGCCGTCGACCCGGACGGTGTGATCTATGTCGCGGACGGTTACAACGACACGGTTCGAAGGGTCGTCCCGGCCTTGCCCGCACCGAAGATGGCCTTGAGCCTCCCGCAATATCCGTTCATCAATCTCGGGTCGACGGTGGTTTTCAGTCAGGCCGTGACAGGTGCGACCGGCTATCAATGGCTGTTCAATGGGGTGCCGATCTCGGATAGCCCGACGGACGGCAGCGCGACCTCGGATGTCGTCAGCGGAGCCACCGGGAACCAGCTCGTGATTTCAAACTGCACGTACGCTAGCGCCGGGAGCTACGCGTTGGAAGCCTTCGGCGAAGGGGGAGCCACCTCGGTGACCTCGGACCCGGACGTATTGAGCATAGGGGCGTTGTCCACACCCGGCACCGTGACCAGCCTTTCGTCGCGGGCGTTCGTGGGCACGGGCGACAACATCCTGATCGGGGGCTTTTACATCGTGGGCGACACCTCGGCCACCGTCCTGGTGCAGGCGATCGGGCCGGGCATTGGTGCGAGCCCCTACAACGTGTCCG
>CAZGOX010000285.1:0-3595 GCA_964527955.1 uncultured Opitutaceae bacterium
CCGCTGGTCCGCCAGTCCCGGGCGAACAACCGCCTCTCCGTGCAGGCAGGACCACTTCCTCCCGTCCCAAGCAGCGCGCATTGCGGGAATTTTACTAACCTGTCCCTAGTTCGACCCGTTGGTCATTTGGCTACAAATCGGCCGACATGCAACGAGCGCGAGTACAAGGATCTTCGATTCGCGTCCTTAAGAGCAAAGGCTAAAGCTCCAATCCGTAAGGCAGTTCTTCACCGGCCAGCAAAATGAAAAAGAGGCTCCTAATCTGCCTGCTGAGCAGTTGGCTTCTTGGTTCAATCGTGACAGCGGCGATCGTCTACCACGGCAAGCATTCGTTGTCATTTAGCACTGACACAAATGCGATGCTCGATAGAATCGAAGTGCCGTTCATTACCTTTCCTATCATCGCTTCATTGGTGGTTTCCGGAGGAGGCCCATGCGGCCCAAATGACTTTGCAGCAGGATATGTCGCTATTGCACTACAGTGGAGCCTGCTCGGACTGGCCATTTTCGGCATATCGTTAATTTTCCGACGGCCATCGAAACCCGCATGACGCCAACAGCCTCCGCGCGATACTGGGGATTTTCAACAGGGAGCTAGCCCCTCCACTGCCGAGTGAATTTGCCGCTGTCCAACTGGATTCTTCGCTTCGCTCAGAATGACAAGGCATGGGAGACCAAGCACAAACGGCGAAGCAAAGTTGATCGACTTCGGCTCGGTACGGGCGAAAAGGGGATGGGGCCCCCTGCGATGAGAGGCGGTTGTTCGCCCGGGACCGGCGGATCTTGGGCGTGGCGAACGGACGACAAGAGCGGGGTCCGTCCGGGTTTGATTCGGCCGGGCAGGAGCCCTTCGACAACACTTGGATGCGATTCGTGACGTTGAGCGGGTCGGCCGCAGATCGGTTTTGCCCCGCCGGGCCCGTGCCTTTAGGCGAACTCACGCTTCGAATGCAGGCGGCTTCATCCCCGTTCGCCCAGCCTCTGGGCTCAAGGCGGCTCGTCGCCCCTTCGACTTGCCTGCGGCTTCGCTCAGGGCGGGAGCGACTTCGCCCTACCTCTCAAACCTTGCCTGCACCTCGCTGCAAACAGGGTTGCGCGTTCCGGATTCCACGTTCTCATTCCCCTACCCCATGCGCCTACCCGCCGGATCGAAGATTGCCGCCCGCGGCCTGTGCCTGCTTGCGTGCGCGGCTGCCGGGCCGGCCGTGCAGGCCGTGCGCGCCGACACGGTCTCGCCCGACGGGCGCATCCATGTCACCTACTGGGACAAGTGGATCAGCGGCT
Source organism: uncultured Opitutaceae bacterium (assembly GCA_964527955.1). Lineage (GTDB taxonomy): Bacteria > Verrucomicrobiota > Verrucomicrobiia > Opitutales > Opitutaceae > Palsa-1447. Next base: position 1,285 of record CAZGOX010000285.1, read on the forward strand.
ACGAGGGGACGGCCATCGAGACTGCGGTCGCCGATTTCAACCGTTCCCAGGACCGGATCGTCGTCGATTACTACATCACCTCCCAAATCGACCGGAAGACGATCATTGCGACCGCGGGCGGCGATCCGCCGGACGTCGCCGGGCTCTGGGCGCAGAACCTGTCCACGTTCGCGGACGCCGAGGCCCTGACGCCGCTCGACGGCTTCATCGAGCGAGATGGTCTCACGAAGGAGCAGTGGCTCTCCCGCTACTACCCGGTCTTCGCGCGCATCTGCCAGCACGGGGGCCACGTCTTCGCAGGGATCAGCACCCCTGCGACGATGGCCCTTTACTGGAACAAGACCATGTTCCGGGAGGCGGGCCTCGATCCCGACCGTCCGCCGCGGACGCTCGCCGAGTTCAATGACGACTGCCGGAAACTGACCAAGCGCGATCCAAAGACCGGGGCGCTGGTCCAGGTGGGCTTCCTTCCGCAGGAGCCGGGCTGGTGGCCGTGGGCCTTTTGCTGCTGGTTTGGCGGGTCCATGTTCGACGGCCGCTCGGTCACCCTGGCCAAGAATCCCCACAACCTTGAGGCCATGCGGTGGATGCAAAGCTTCACGAGCGAAAACGGCTTGGACGACGTGAAGACGTTTTCCTCCTACTTTGGCCCATGGGCCTCCCCCACGGCCCCGTTTTTCACAGGCAAGCTGGCGATGGTCATCCAGGGCGTCTGGTACGACGGCTACATCGCGCAATACAAGCCGGGGCTCGATTTCGGCGTTGGACCGTGGCCGGAGGCGGTGCCGGGCGTCCCGGACTTCGCTATGGCCGAGGCCGACATCCTCACGATACCCCGCGGCGCGCGCAACCCCAGGGCGGCCTGGGAGTTCATCCGCTACATCAACTCCTGCAATCCCGAGGCTAGGACCCGGGAAGAGCTCAAGGGGGCGGAATTGCTGGATTTCCTGCAGGAAAAGCTCTCGCCGCTGCGCGAATGGAGCCCCTACTTCGAGCAGCACCACCCCAATACGCACATCGCGGTGTTCCGGCACCTGGCGGAAAGCCCGCACATCGTGTGCATACCGGACATGGGAACCTGGTGGGAGTACTACCGGGAAATCCTGTCCGCGTTCGACAAGGTGCGTTTGCTCGAGGCAACCCCGGAACAGGCGCTGGCCTACTCCCAGAAGCGCCTGGACGAGAGCTGGGCGCGCTATCGGCTGAGCCTCGAGCGTCACGGGCAAACCGCGGCCTCCGGGACCGCCAACCCGCCATGAACCTGCGCGAACGCAGGAGGCTCCGCGCGGGCCTCGCCTTCACCGGCCTTTGGATCGTTGGCATCGGCGTCTTCACGGCCTGGCCGGTGCTGGCGTCCTTCTACTACAGCTTTTGCGACTACTCCATTCTCAAGGCCCCCGTCTGGTCCGGCCTCGAGAACTACCGGGAGCTGGTCCACGACGACCTTTTCTGGAAGTCGCTCCGCAACACGCTGTTTTATGCGGGGCTTTCCGTGCCCCTCGGGACGGTGGTCGCCCTCTGCCTGGCCCTCCTGCTCAACTGCGAGGTCCGCGGACGATCACTCTTCCGTCTATTCTTCTACCTGCCCTCCATCGTCCCGGTGGTCGCCTCAGCCATGCTCTGGCTGTGGATCTTCAACGGCCAGTTCGGGCTCCTGAACTGGGCCCTGGCGCCCCTGCTGGCGCCCTTCGGCCTTCACCCGCCCTCGTGGCTTGTCGATCCCCTGTGGGCAAAGCCGGCGCTGATCATCATGAGCCTGTGGGGCGTGGGCAATGCCATGGTGATCTATCTCGCCGGCCTGCAGGATGTGCCGCGCGAACTCTACGAGGCTGCATCGATCGACGGCGCTACCGGCTGGCGCAAGTTCTGGCACGTGACGCTGCCCCTCCTGGCCCCGGTCATCTACTTCAACCTCATCATGGCGCTGATCAGCTCGCTGCAGATCTTCGCGCAGGCCTACATCATGTCGGAAGCGGCGAACGGAAACGGGACCGTGTCCGACGGAAACCCGGCGAGGTCGACCCTGTTCTACACGATCTACCTGTTCACCGTCGCCTTCTACGACCTGCGCATGGGATACGCGAGCGCCATGGCCTACGTGCTGTTCGTGATCACCGTGGCCCTCACCTGGATCGCCACGCGCGTGGCGCGCAGCCGGCTCCAGAACCTGAACTGACATGAGGCCGCATTCGAGGCTCGGAAAGTTCACGGTCTACGCCCTCCTGATCGGGCTGTCGGTCGTGTTCGCCATGCCGTTTGTGTGGCTGGTGAGCACGTCGCTCAAGCCGATCGACCAGACCATGTCCCTGCC
>CAZGOX010000286.1:0-3572 GCA_964527955.1 uncultured Opitutaceae bacterium
TGGGGAAGCCGGAGGCTACCTGCTTTTGATTCCGGCTCCAGAACAAAGAGCCCGGCCGCTCTGTCACCGCAATGTCACCGCGGCTCTCCCGTGGCCACGGGCTTGCCTCGCTTCAGTTCCTGCCCATCTTCCCCTGCCATGGGCGACCAAAAGGATCTTCTTACGCCGGGGGGCAAGGCCCTCACCATCAACCTGGACCTGCACAAGTACGGCACCTTTGCCGAGATTGGCGCCGGCCAGGAGGTGGCTCGCGTGTTCTTCCAGGCGGGCGGCGCCTCCGGGACGATCGCAAAGTCGATCTCGGCCTATGACATGGCCTTCAGCGACGCCATCTACGGCAAGGCGCCGCGCTATGTGTCGCAGGAGCGGCTCCAGCTCATGCTCGACCACGAGTACCGGCTGCTCATCGAGCGCCTTGCCGCCTCCCGCGGGTCCAACACCACGTTCTTCGTCTTCGCCGACACGGTGGCCACCCTCAACTTCAAGGCGAACAACGAGGCCCACGGGTGGATGGGCATTCGGTTCCAATCCGAGCCGCAGGGCGAACCGAGCGACATCATCCTGCACGTTCGGATGTGGGACAAGGAAGCCGTGCTCCAACAGGCGGCCCTCGGCATCATCGGCAGCAACCTGATCTACGGGGCCTTCTACTATCGCGACGACCCGAGCAGGCTGGTCCAGTCGCTCCTCGACAACATCAGCCATGACCGCATCGAGGTGGACATGCTGAAGTTCAGCGGCCCGGCCTTCAGCCAGGTGGACAACCGGCTGATGTCGCTCCATCTCGTGCAATTCGGGCTGACCAACGCAGTCATGTTCGGACAGAAGGGCGAGGTCATCCAGCCCTCGGAAATCCTTCACAAGAAGGCGATTCTGGTCGAGCGGGGCAGCTTCCGTCCGGTGACCCTCGTCAACGTGGACATGCTCAATTGCGCGACGGCGCAGTTCGTCCAGGAGCCGCTCGTCAAGGGCAAGGAGGTCGTCGTGCTCATGGAGATCACCATGAACAACCTTCTCGCCGCCGGCTCCCTGGATGCGCAGGACTTCCTTTCACGGGTCGACACCCTCAGCGACATCGGGTTCACGGTGCTGATCTCCAACTACTCCGAGTACTACCGGCTCACGTCGTATTTCCGCAGGTACACGAAGGAGATGATCGGCGTGGCGATGGGCATCAACAACCTGCTCGAGATCTTCAACGAGAAGTACTACGACAACCTTGAGGGCGGCATCCTGGAATCCTTCGGCCGCCTCTTCCGCAATTCGGTAAAGCTCTACATCTATCCGATGCGCCAGGAGGCCTACGACCGGTACGTCGCCAACGAGCAGGGCATGGCCGCCCACCCCTCCACGGGGCCCCACTCCTTCACCTCGAACGTGCTGATCAACGCCCGGAACGTCCAGGTCGTCGATCACCTTCGAAACCTGTACGATCATCTGCTCGAGAACCACTACATCGATTGCATCGTCGGCTTCGACACCGAGATCCTGAGCATTTTTTCGCGGGATGTCCTGCGCAGGATCAGGGAAGGCGACGCCACGTGGGAGACCATGGTTCCCAAGCCCGTCGCCGCCGCGATCAGGAAGCGCGGGCTCTTCGGGTGCCCCGCCTCGACACCGGCTCCAGTTCAATGAGTTCTCCAGCATGAAGTTCTACAAGTACCACGCGCTCGGGAACGACTATATCGTCCTCAATCCGGCCGACTTTCCGGCGTGGCCGTCGCCGACGCCCGGTCAGATCCGGCTCATCTGCCACCGTAATTTTGGGGTGGGCTCCGATGGGATCCTCTGGGGTCCCCTGCCCTCGCCTTTGGGCGGCCATGGGGTGCGCATCTTCAATCCCGACGGTTCCGAGGCGGAGAAGTCCGGCAATGGGACGCGCATCTTCGCGCGGTTTCTTTGGGACCAGGGGATCGTCCGCAAACCCAGGTTTGCCATAGATACGCCGGGCGGAAGCGTCCAGGCCGTGATGAAGGAAGGCGGCCGGTTGATCACGATGGACATGGGCACCGTGAGCTTCGACAGCGAGAGGATTCCCGTCGCCGGCCCGAGGCGGGACGTCATCAACGAGAAGCTCGTGGTCCAGGGCCGGGAATTCATCTTTTGCGCGGCCACGATCGGCAACCCGCACTGTGTCATTGTCCTGCCTGAGATTTCCGCGGAGCTTGCGCGACGGTACGGGCCGGACATCGAGACGGCGCCGATCTTCCCGCGCAGGACCAATGTACAGTTCATGAAGGTGCTGGACCGGAAGAATCTCCAGATCGAGATCTGGGAGCGCGGCGCCGGCTACACCCTCGCCTCCGGGACGAGTTCGAGCGCCGCGGCGGCGGTCGCCTTCCGGCTCGGCTCGGTGGACCGGGCCGTGACCATGCACATGCCCGGGGGCACCCTTGAGGTCGAAATCGGCGAAGACTATCGGATCACCATGACCGGGACCGCAACCAGGGTCGCGCAGGGGGTGCTGGAATTGGAGCTCTGAAGTGTAGGACCTATGAGTTCAGCGAAGGGGTCATGCCAAGTAAAGTGTGGTCCGCAGCGGACTACACTTTACTTGGCATGACCCCTTCATTCCAGAACGCCGTCAGTACTTGACTGGACACCCGTACGGCTGCGTCGCCGCCTTGGCCACCGGCAGCCCGGCTTCCACCGACTGGAGCGCCTCCCTGACGTAGTTCTCGGCGCCCGGTATGTCGGCCGGATCCGCGGAGCGGATGCTGTCAATGGCCCCCTCGTACGCCAGAAGACCGTTGGCATCTATGACAAACAGGTGCGGCGTGGTCTTGGCGCCGTACAGATGGCCCACCGCGCCATCCGGATCCCTCAGGTAGGCCGTTGGATTGGAGTCGCGATCCGCCAGCCAGGACTTGATCTGGGCCGACGTGTAGTCGCCGCCTTCCTTCCCCGGGGCGCCGGAATTGATGAGCAACCAGACGACTCCCTTGGCCACCTCCTCCTTTTGCAGGCGCGGGATGTTTCCGCTGTCGTAGTGCTTGCGCACGATCGGGCAGTCGGGGTTGTTCCACTCGAGGACAACGATCTTTCCCTTGTACTCGGAGAGCTTGTGGGAGGCGCTGTCGATGTCGGTCAGCGAGAAGTCGGGCGCCGGACGCCCGACTTCGGCGGCGGCCCATGCGCGTGAAGCACCGGCGGATGCGGCCAGGGCGGCCGCGAGGATGAGGGAAGTGCGGAAGGCTTTCATGGTCTTCCCGCATTCTGCCCAGAAACCCAATAAAGGCCAGAGTATAGAGCCTATAGAACCCATTGGACCTATTCCGAACAAATGAGGCTGTACCGGGGGTTGCTACTATCCATGGCGTCGCTCCCTTCTCTTCCAGCGGATGCCCCTCCCATGCTCTTCGCCGTGACCACCCTCGAAAAACGCATCCTTGCCTGCATGGCCCTGCTCATCGTTCTGGGGCTGATCGGCAGGGCCGTGCTCTAATCCCTCTTTTATCCCCGGCACGGTACTGGGTGCGTTTGATTCCCGGATGGGTTCTTGAAGGTCGACTGTGTGAGCCTTTGCGAACGAAAAGCGACCGGAGAGGACCCATCCGGAATCAAATGCACCC
>CAZGOX010000287.1:0-3569 GCA_964527955.1 uncultured Opitutaceae bacterium
TTGAACTGCGCCAGGCCGCCCGTGCCGTCGGCGCTGCCGTTCTCGCCGCCTGCGAGGACGGTCGTCTCTCCGGTCGGAGCGACCTTCCAGATCGAATCGTCGCCGAACACCGCAACATAGGCATTTCCAGCGCCGTCCAAGGCGACGCCCTCCGGACGGACCCCCGCGGCCAAGTTTGGATACAATCCTGGAGGGGTGGTAACCAAGCCACCCTGCGCCACCTTGCGAAGGGTATTGTTGAGGTGGTCTGCGACAAAAACATTGCCCGTGTTGTCCACGGCCACACCCAATGGATCGTCAAATTGCGCTGCAGTGCCGGTTCCATTTGCAGAGCCGGTGACACTCCGCCCGCCGCCGGCAAGGATCGCAAAACTGTACCCAACGCCGTCGCCCGAAGGCAGGGGAAGCACCGTCAGGGTCACAGGCGCGCTGGTCGTCGTGCCGGGGTTGTCCGTCACCACGACCTGGAACTGCTCTCCGCTCATCGTCGCCGCCGGAATTGCGCCAATGTCGAGAGTGGCGGTTGCCGAGCCCGAGATGCCGTTTCCTTCGGTCAGGTTGTTCCAGGTCTTGCCGCCATCCGCGGAGCCCTGCCAATGGTAGACCGGTGACACGCTCCCATTGAGCTCGACGGAGAAGCTCGCGCCCTGGCCTGAGATGACCGATTCACTGCCCGACTGCAGGGCGATGCCGAACTGCGGATTGACGGTCAGGATCGCCGGAGTCGTCGTGAACGCGGAATTCTGATTGCTGACGGTCACGAGGAAGAGGTTGCCCGACTGTGACAGGGAGGGAGAATTGACCGTCAGGGTGGCCGAGGTCGCACCAGCATAGTTGGCGCCGTTGGTGACCGGGCTGTAGTCGCCTCCGCCGTCCAATGATACCTGCCACCGGTAGGCAAGCCCCGGCCCGGTGGCTGCAACCGAGAACATGGCATTCTGCCCGGCTGTCACGGTCTGGCTCTGGACCGGGGCCGTGAGAGTTGGAATTGTGGATTGGGCAACCGCCGTGGGAGTCCCCTTGCGAAGCACGGCGTTGTCGCCATCCGCGAGGTAGACATTGCCGGCAGGGTCCACCGCCAGGCCGACGCACCAGCTGAATTGCGCAATGCCACCAATTCCGTCCGAGTAGCCGTAGTGTGCGATACTTCCGCCAATCGTGGTCACGACCCCTGAAGGCGAGATCTTTCGGACGGCAGTATCGGCGGAGTCCATGACATAGACGTTGCCAGCGCCGTCCACAGCCACGTCGGTAGGCACCTTGAATTCCGCATTTCCGGCCGCACCGTCCGAAAACGCGTACAATCCATTGCCTGCAATCGTTGAGACCATCCCCGCAGGCGTGATCTTTCGGATCAGCATGTTCTGGTTGTCGGCGACATAGATATTGCCGGAGCTGTCCACGGCCAGGCCCTCCGGACCGAAGAATCGCGCTTCACTGCCCGGACCGTCCAGATTGCCGTTTTCGCCTGACTTGCCGGCGATCGTGGTGACAACGCCCGACGGCGTAATCTTTCGTATGGTGTTGTTTCCGTTGTCCGGCACATAGACGTTGCCGGCACTGTCCACGGCCAGGCCTGCGGCGTAGAGAAAGTCGAACTGTGCAGCGGTCCCGACCCCGTCAGCACTTCCGGGAGTCCCGCCCGCCAAGGTCGTCACGACCCAGCTGGTGACTCCGTTCACGACGACTGGTGTGATCTTGCGGATGGCAAAGTTGCCAGCGTCCGCCACGTAGAGATTGCCCGCGCCATCGACGGCAATGCCACCGGGATTGCTGAACGTCGCGGCTGTCCCGACTCCGTCGTTGCTGCCATAGCGGCCGCCGGCGATTGTCGTGACGACCCCCGCCGGTGTGATCCTTCTGATCGCATTGCTGCCGCCGTTGTCGGTTCCGTAGACATTCCCCGCACTGTCCACCGCCACGGACACAAGGCCGTCGAACTGGGCGGCGCTGCCGGTGCCATCAGCCGGGCCCCAGTTCCCAGCCAGGCCGGCAGGAGTCGTGAAATCGTACGCGACGACATCTCCGGGCGGAAGAGGATTGACCGTAAGCGTGGCAGGGTTGCTGGTCAGCGCCCCGGAAGCGCTCGTCACGATGACCTGGAACTCCTGGTTCGGGTTCGCCGGCACGGCAGAGCCAATCGTCAGCGTGGGCGTCGTCTGCCCGGAGGCATTGCCGCCGGGCACATTCCCCCAAGTTGTCCCGCCGTCCGACGATACCTGCCATTGGTATGTCGCTCCGGCGCCCCCGTATACGCCGACACCAAAGCTCACCGGCTGCCCGCTGATCACGGTCTGGCTGGTCGGCTGGATCGCGATTCCATACTGCGGGTTGACCGTCAGCCGCGCTGGATTGCTGGTGACCGAGGAAACACTGTTGCTGACCACAACACGGGCTAGGCCACCGTCCTCCTGCAGGACTGTCGGGCTGATCGACAGCGTGGCCGTTGCAGTTCCGCTGAAGCCGTTCCCGTCGCTGAGATTGTTCCATGTCGCGCCGCCATTCGCCGAGTCCTGCCATTGGTAGACCAACCCGCTCCCGCCGGCCGCCGCTGACACGGTCGCGGTTTGCGGAACCGTCACCGTCACGTCCTGGGGTTCCGTCGTGATCGAAGGCAGCGACGTCTGCGGCACCGCCCCAGGCGTCCCTTTCCGGATCGTGCTGTTGTTGGAGTCGGCGATGTAGAGGTTGCCGGTGCCGTCGACCGCGATCCCGGTCGGATTGTAGAAAAGGGCCGCTCCACCGACCCCGTCGGTGGAACCGAAGGTGCCAGGGCTGCCGCCGATGGTGGCAACGACCCCATCGGGCGCAATCATGCGGATCGCGGTGTTGTCCCGGTCTGCCACGTACAGGTTGCCGGCGCCGTCCACGGCGATGGCGGACGGCGACTCAAATTCCGCGGTGAGTCCGGGGCCGTCCGCGAACCCGTGTTGCCCGTTTCCGGCAATTGTGAAGACCATTCCATCCGGGGTCAGCTCGCGGATCTTGTCATTCTGCTGGTCGGCGATGTAGACATCGCCGGCACCGTCGACCGCTACTCCTGTGGGATAGTTGAATTCGGCCCGGGCACCCGGATTACTAGGATCTATGGCAGGTCCATCCTGGCCGCCGATCTGCCCAACAACTCCAGCAATCGTCGTCACAACCCCGTCCGGCGTGACCATGCGGATCGTGCTGCTGTTCGTGTCGGGCACGTAGAGGTTGCCCCAGACGTCCACCGCCAGGTTGATTTCCTCGTTGGCGAAGTTGAACTGCGCCGAGTCGCCAACCCCGTCGGAGCTGCCTGAGGAGCCCACGGTGCCCGCCAGGGTGGAAACATGGCCCGACGGGTCGATCTTGCGGATCGTAAGGTTGCCCGCATCCACCACGTAGACAAACCCAACAGGGTCCACCGCCACGCCCGTGGGATGGTTGAACTGCGCGGAGCCACCCGTGCCGTCCGTGCTTCCCTGGATCCCCGGCTCACCGGCGAGCGTCGTGACATTGCCGGACGGATCGACCTTGCGGATCACGTCATTGGTGGAATCCGCCACGTAGACGTTGCCCGCGCTGTCGACCGCCGTGCTCAC
>CAZGOX010000288.1:0-3553 GCA_964527955.1 uncultured Opitutaceae bacterium
ATGGCCCAGACGATCTTCTTGTCCGGGGTCACCTCGATCAGCTGCGAGCCCTGGCCCTTGTCCCCGCGGGAGCAGAGAATCGTGTTTCCGTTGGCCAGCCGGACGCACGATTGGGACCCGTGAAAATGAAGCTCAGGAGGCACGTCCGAGAGCCGGTACTCCCAGACCGTCTCTCCCTTGGGGTTCACCTCGCGAGTGAGGGCGTCCTTTTCGTCGGTGATGAGCGTGTTTCCGTTGTGCAGGCGGACCGCCGCCCACGCGGACGGGATGTCGTAGGACCAGATCTCCTTAAATTCCTTGTCGTACTCCACGACCTTTCCCATTTCCAGGAACGGCGCGAGGTAGGTCCCCTGCGCCGTCATGCGGAACCTGCGGAACTGGCCGTGGACCGTGCCGCGGTCGGTGAGGCTCGGGGCGGGCAGGACATGGTCCACATCCACGGCCCCTGTCCTGATGTTGACGATCAACAGCCGCGGGGGCAGGCCGTTCTCGACCAGGAGCACTCGGTCGAGGCCGATCGGCTGCACCGTGTGGATTTCGGTTCCGCGGGGCGCGTCCAGGCGCCATACGACGGTCTTTTCAGGTGTGACCTCCTCGGCATAGGCCATCCGGGAAAAGAGGATGTTGCCGTTGCTGAGCATCCACGCGTCGTCGTACTCCCATCCCTTGCCGGTCGAATAGGTCCAGATCACCTTTCCGTCCCTTACGATGAAGAGCTTGTTGCAGCCCTCCCCCAGGTAGAGCATCGGGTGCTGCGCGGGGCCGTTTCCTGGCCACTGGGCCTTTGCCAGCGCCGGGTCCACCGTCCAATTGGGCGGATCGACCAAGGTCTCCGACGGTCCGAAAGCCGGGACGTCTGGCGCCGTGAACTTCTCCAGCGCCGCAAGCGCGGGCGTGGGTGCCGGGCCCGCAGCCTGCTGGGCCATGGCGGCGCCGCAAGCGAGCGCGGCAAGGAGGTTGAGGCAGGCCAGCCGGATCGCGTGGCCGCTGGGGAGGGTCTTCTCGGGGTTCATCATGGGGGGGGGTTGGACTGCCGCAGCCAAACACGTGCGAAGGGCCGAGGCGAGCCGGTTGACAGCGCGGCGTTTCAGGGCTGGAACAGGCTGGCAGCATGGCACGAGTCCAGCAACGGATCGGGTTGGCAGTCCTGGTCGCCCTTCTGGCGACCGGGCCAGCCCGTGGACTGATCTTCTTCTCGACCGGCGACCCGGCCTACAACACGCGCCCGCCCTTAGGAAAACTTGCCAACTGCGGCTGGCAGTGGGTGGGAACCTGGGGCGGGTTCCAGGGCACGGTGATCGGTCCGCACCAGTTCATCGCCGCCCGCCACACCGGGGGCCGGATTGGGGACGCCTTCATGCTCGACGGCGTGAAATTCACGGCCTCGGCGTTCTTCGACGACACCGGCGACGACCTTCGCATTTGGATGGTGCACGGGACGTTTCGCAGCTGGGCGCCGCTCTACAAGGGAAGGGATGAGGCCGGCAAGCCCTTGGTCGTGATCGGCCGGGGCCTTGGCCGCGGAGCGCCTGTGCTGGTGAAGGGCGACTTGAAGGGCTGGCTATGGGGCGGCGGTGCCGGGCCGTTGCGCTGGGGACAGAACTCGGTCGCGGCCGTTGTCGATGGCGGGCCCGTCTGGGGAAGCGTTCTTCTCGCCCTGTTCATGCCTTCGGACAACCCGAACGAGGCGGATCTTGCCAGCGGCGACTCTGGCGGGCCGGTCTTCATCAGGAACGGCGGGCGGTGGGAACTGGCCGGGGTCGCGGCGGCGGCCGACGGGCCCTTCAGCGAGACAGGAGCGGACAAAGGATTTGAGGCGGCGATCTTCGACGGGCGCGGACTCTTTGCCCGGGACACAGCGGGCCACTGGCGCAAGATCGAGGGACCCAAGCGCATCCTCACCGGATTTTATGCGACCCGGGTTTCGACCCGGGTTGCGTGGATCGAGTCGATCCTGAAGGAGCCGTACCGACCCACGAACCAGGTCTTGCTTCCCCGGCCCGGTCGGCCCCAATAGCCGCGGAATCCACCTCTCGTTTCCATGCGCACCCTCCTAGCCTTCCTCCTTTTCACTGCGGTCCTTCGGGCCGACCCGGAATACCCCAAGATGGGTCCGGACATCTACGACATCCATGCCGACGGGACGCGCCAGATCGACGCCGCCCTGGCGCAGGCCCGCGCGGCGCACAAGCGCGTGCTCCTCGATTTCGGGGCCAACTGGTGCATCTGGTGCCGCCGCCTGAACGCCACCTTCCAGGGCGACCCGTCCGTGGCGGCAAAGCTCTCGGACTCCTATGTCCTGGTGATGGTCGACGTGAACCGGCACCACGGGCCGGCCCGCAACCCCGATCTCATCGTAAAGTACGGCAACCCGGTCCGCCTCGGGATCCCGGTGCTGGTCGTGCTCGATTCGGGCGGACGGCAACTCACGACCAAGGACAGCGGCGAGCTCGAGGAGGGCGAAGGACACAGCCCGAGGAAGATCCTGGAGTTTCTCGGGGAGTGGTCGGAGAAGGTGAAGCCACCGGCCTGAAGGTGTGGGGGCTATTTGGACAAGCTGACTCAGACAGACTTCCGAGGTAGGGACGGGCGTCCCGCCCGTCCGGGAATACGTCAGGCCCATTCGTAGGCTCGGACGCCCGGGGCCGGGCGTCCCTACCCGATTTCAGTCAAATGGACCCGGTATCGACCTGAGTTTGATTTGCTTTAAGGGGTGGCGGGGGTACACTGCGTGAGCCCCGAAAAGGTTACCCCATGACAACTCACATTCATCTCGAACACGGGATGTCCATCCTGAAGGCACGGCTGGAACATCCCTTTCCCGGGGTGCCGGGCGGAACCTCCCATGCGGTGATTCCGTTCCTCACCCTCTCGCGCGAGGTCTGCGCAGGCGCAACGACGCTAGGCCGCGCGCTCCTTCCAAAGCTGAACGCCGATTTTGGCGAGCAGGGCCAGGAGTGGGTCCTGCTCGACAAGGACCTCGTCAACTACGCGCTGACCCGCCACGACCTCTCCGAGCGGCTGGCGCGCTACCTGCCGGAGGACCAGGTGTCTGGCATCGAGGCAACAATCGGCGAAATCATAGGCCTGCACCCGTCGATCTGGGAACTCGAGCACCAGGTGGCCCAGACCATCGTCCAGCTGGCCCATGTCGGCCGGTTCATCTTCGTGGGCCGTGCGGCTCACCTGCTCACCCAGTCGCTCGCCGGCGGATTCCATGTCAGGCTCGTCGCCGGCAAGGTGGCCCGGATCCGGAGGTACATGGAGCTGCACAGCTGCGGCGCGGACGAGGCCGAGGCGAGCCTCGACCAGGCCGACCTGGGCCGGCGCCGTTTTGTGCGGGCGCACTTTGGGAAGGACGTCTCCGATCCCCACACGTACGACCTCATCATCAACACCGACAGGATTTCCTCGGGGACCGCCGCCACGCTGGTCCTGGAGGGACTCCGGCAGCGGGTCGAGGGCCAGGCTTACGGCAGCTGGTACACCGCGCAGAGCGCCACGCCGGTGCCGCCGTCGGCCCCGGTGACCTCGGCAGTGTAGCCGCCCGGCG
>CAZGOX010000289.1:0-3548 GCA_964527955.1 uncultured Opitutaceae bacterium
GATCAATGAGACCCTCAATCGAACCCTGGGCACGTCGATGACCGTGTTTCTCGCGCGCTCCACCCTTCTTCACGAGATTGGGGAGGCGGGCTCGGCCGGCCGGACCAACCTGATGTTCTTTGACGTCCAGGACGACGAGATCGGTCCGCTGGCCCGCCTGCTCGCCGCGAACGGGGCTCCCGTCGGGCGTCAGGTACCGGTGGTCACGATGAAGATCTCGAGCCTTGCCGGGCGCCCCGTGCAGAAGGTCGTCGACGACCGCTCCGCGCGAATTCCATCGTGGACCCTCCAGAGGGAGTACCGGTCGACCTTCCGCGGCAGCCTGGTCGGCGACGAGCGCCTGGTTGAGGGCGAGTTTGCCGGGAAGTTCGACGGGAGCGGGGACTCGGGACCGATACCCATTTCCCTGGAGGAGGGCCTTTTTCGCGACATGCGCCTGAAGCTCGGCGACGAGATCGACTGGGACGTGCAGGGCGTGCCCATGCGCACCCGCGTGACCAGCGTCCGGGCCGTGGAGTGGCGCCGCCTGGAGCCCAATTTCTTCGTTGTGTTTCCCGAGGGCGCGCTGGAGCAGGCGCCGGCGACGTATCTGGCCGCCGTGCGGGCGGACGGGCCCGGTGAATCCGCCCGGCTGCAAAAGGCCGTGGCGGCGAAGTTTCCAGGGGTCAGCTCCATCGACCTGGCTTCCATCACGAAAATCCTGGACGGAATCTTCACCCGGCTGGCGTTTGCCATCGAGGCGATGGCTCTCTTCACCGCAGCAACGGGTCTGGCCGTGCTGGCCAGCGCGGTGGTCGCCGGACGCCGCCAGCGCATCCGGGAGGCTGCGCTCCTGCGAACGCTGGGCGCCACCAGCCGCCTGCTTGCCAGGATCGAACTTGCCGAGAACGCCGTCCTGGGTGTCCTGGGAGGCGTCGCTGGTTGCGCTTTGGCGTTGATGGCCAATGCGTTGCTGGCACGATGGTTGTTCAAGGTGCCCGCGGCCGCGCCCCCGTTGGCCATGGCTGTAGCCGTGGCGGTCGTCACGCTGGCAACCCTCGGCACCGGCTGGCTGGCCGGCCGTGGGGCCGCCCGGCAGCCGCCTCTCGAGGTGTTGCGGGCTGATTCTTAGCACAAAAAACGGGGTACCAAATCCATTTGACTGAAGAAACATGGTACTGGGTCTGTTTGACTGAAACCGGGTAGGGACGCCCGGCCCGGGCGTCCGGGCAAACAACGGAGCCATTCGCAGTTCCCGGACGGGCGGGCCGCCCGTCCCTACCTCGAAACGCTTGGCCGAATCAGCTAGCCCAAACGGGCCCAGCGCTAAAAAAGGATGTAACTTTTCCCCCAAATCGGTGTTGTGGTCTTATGCCCAGCGTTCCCGCCCCACCCACTGCGCCCGCGACGCGGGTTGCGCCCAAGAAGAAAAAGTTCCGGACGCTTGTCTGGGCTTCCGCCGCGGTCTTGGTTGTGGCTGTGATCGGCGGGATGGCGTGGGCGAAGTCCCGCCAATCGGGGAAGGGGCTGGGCGTGACGACCGAGAAGGCAGTCGTGCGGTCCATCACCCAGATCGTGACCGCCACCGGGAAGATCCAGCCCGAGACCGAGGTCAAGATTTCGCCGGAGGACTTCGGCGAAATCGTGGCGCTTCCGTTCCGGGAGGGGGGGCGCGTGAAGAAGGGGGACCTTCTCGTGAAGCTCAAGCCCGACCTCTACCAGGCCCAGGTGGACCAGCAGGTGGCGGCCGTAAACACGGCCCGGGCGTCGGCGATTTCCAGCGAGGCGAAGCTCGAGAAGGCGGAGGCCGATCTGAAGCGCAACGAGGACCTGTTCCGGCGCAACCTGATTTCCGAGTCCGACTACGTGGGCTTCAAGACAGCGCGCGACGGGGCCAAGGCCGACCACAATGCCGCGCTCTCCAACGAGAAGGGGGCCGAGGGCTATCTCAACCAGGCCAGGGACGCGCTCTCCAAGACGATCATCTACTCGCCGATGGACGGCACGGTCAGCTCGCTCTCGTCCGAGGTGGGCGAGCGCGTGGTGGCCACCGGGCAGTTCACGGGAACGGAGATCATGCGGGTGGCCGACCTCTCGAACATGGAGGTGCGGGTGAAGGTGAACGAGAACGACGTGCCCAATGTCAAGGTGGGCGACCACGCCCTGATCAGCATCGATGCGTACCCGGACAGGAAGTTCAACGGGTTCATCAAGGAAATCGGGTCCTCGGCCGAGAACTCGGGTGGAGCCGGAAGCGGGAGCTCGAGCCAGTCCTCGGGCGGCGTTTCGGACGAGGTCACCAACTACCTGGTCAAGATCCGCGTGGCGGACCGCGACGTCCAACTCCGGCCCGGGATGAGCGCGACCGCGGACATCGAGACCCAGACGGTGGAGAAGGTCATCGCCGTGCCGATCCAGAGCGTGACGGTGCGGGCCGAGGGAGGCCTCACCACGGAGGAGCTTGAGAACAAGGAGGACAAGGATGCCAAGGAAAAGTCCGGGAACGACCTCGGGGTGTCCTCGGACAAGGACCAGGCCCGCCGCACCCGCACCCAGCTCCAGTACGTCGTGTTCGTGAGGACGGGCAACAAGGTGCGCCTCCAGAAGGTGGAGACGGGGATCGCCGACAACACGTGGATCGAGGTCAAGAAGGGGGTGAATCCCGGCGACGAGGTCGTTTCCGGGAGCTACGCCGCCATCAGCCGGAAGCTCAAGGACGGGATGGAGATCCACATCGAGCAGCCGAAGAAGGATACCGGTGGAAGCTGAAAACCAGGCGATTGCGACCGTCGGCGAGTCCGGCCGTCGGCCGGTGCTGCCGCCCGGCCCGGTGGTCATTGCCATCGAGAATGTCACCAAGCTCTACAAGATGGGCGCGGAGACGGTCCACGCCCTGCGCGGCGTTTCCCTCGAGATCCGCCGAAACGAGTACCTGGCCATCATGGGCCCCTCGGGATCGGGCAAGTCCACGCTGATGAACATGCTCGGGTGCCTGGACACCCCCACCTCGGGGCGCTACGATTTCAACGACCGGTCCGTCGCAGGCATGGACGACAACGAGCTGGCCGAGATCCGGAACCGAGAGATCGGGTTCGTGTTCCAGACGTTCAACCTGCTTCCCCGCTCGGACGCCCTGCGCAACGTCGAGCTGCCGCTGATCTACGCCGGCATGCGGCCGGCCGAGCGCCAGGCCCGCGCGAGCGAGGCCCTGGCGAACGTCGGGCTCTCCGACCGCATGCACCACCGGCCCAACGAGCTTTCGGGCGGCCAAAGGCAGCGCGTCGCGGTCGCCCGCGCCCTGGTCAACCACCCGTCCATCATCCTTGCGGACGAGCCGACCGGCAACCTGGACTCCAAGACGGGCCTGGAAATCATGGCCCTGTTCGAGCGCCTCTACGAGGAGGGCAACACGCTGATCGTCGTCACGCATGAGGAGGACATCGCCCGCTACGCGCGGCGGATCGTGAGGCTGCGGGACGGCAGGATCGAGAGCGACCAGCCTGCATGAACGAGATCATCGAGTCGTTCCGGATCGCCTTTGCCGAAATCCGCGCCCACAAGCTGCGGTC
>CAZGOX010000290.1:0-3539 GCA_964527955.1 uncultured Opitutaceae bacterium
CGGCCAGCATGCGCACGGCGGCGCGGAGTTCCTGCTCCGGGCGGCCGGCGAACCATGCTCCAAGGTTGCCCGCCTCCATCGCGCCAGGGCCGCCGCCGGTCGCAATGGTGAAGCCACTCTGGGCGAGGCGCCGCGCGAGGAGCGCGATCTGCATGTAGGGCGAGTCAGTCGGACCGAGGCGTTCGACCCGTATCCGCTCGTGCCCGCCCATGATCGCGACGACCTTTCGCGGCGCGCCGGACGCCGGATGGAGAAACTCACGGAGCGCGTATTCGATCGAAAAGTCGTGAAGGCGCTCAAACATGACTGCATCGGCGGGAAGGTCGGCCAGCGGCAGCTTCTTCCCGGGGTCCATCGAGACAAGATAGGCCTTCCAGTCATAGGTCCTGCGGTAGCTGGCGTCCGGGTCGGCCGGATCGAACCCACCGAGGAGTGTCCCGGCGTTGTAGAGCTTCGTCTGGAACGGGGAGAAGCCGATTGAGTCCGGGGAGCGTGAGATGACCAGCGCGCCGTGGCTGACAAAGTGCGCAACCAGGGCCGCCTGCGCGATGCAGCCGATCAGCACCGCTCCGGTCGGTGTCTCCCCCATCAAAGCGTGCTCATCCGGCCCGGAACTAAGATCGAGGCCCAGCAGAATGGCGTTGGACCAATCCCGAGCCGGGTTGGCCAGAAACGCTTCGAGTTCGGACCGCTCCTCAATGGTGGTCTTTGTCACGGGCGATGCTGCTGTCTAAAAAGTCGGATGTCAGGTCAGGCCCGCCGATCCCGGCTGCGCACGGGGAAGCCGTAATTGGGGGCGGAGGCGGAAAGGTTGCCAGCTTTGTCTGTGGCGGCAATCACCAAGGGCCATTGAACTCCACTTTCATCGATTGCGAACTGCGGACAATGGCCGACAGCGATTGCGCGTCGTTGAAAACTACTTTCAACGGTTGAAATCTCCCCCACCCCGCGCGCGCTAAGGATCCGCCCATCCCCGAGACGGCCCGGGCGGGCGTCCCCTTCTAAGGGGAACGGGAAGGTGGGCGGGGTCGGGTCCGGGCCTGGCGGGACTCCCCCTTCGGGGCTCCGGTGGCGAACGCTACTACCTATGGATCTCGGCGCGCCGGAAAGCGCACCTGTTCACAGACCGCCAACACCATTGAACCTATTCCATATGCGCGACCATCATCGCGAACTGCCTTCTGAGCGAAACCCTTCCTCCTGCAAAGAGATTCCCTATCCTAATCGCGCTATCTCAGTGCGGAGTTTGCCAACTCGGATCCCGAATCAAACGCGACCGGTCGCCATAAAGCACAAGCACGTGGTCGCCCACCTGCACTCGATCGGCCAAGCCCTGCACCAGCGTTAAGATAGCGCCCGTTTCAGTCTGCACGACGTACTCCACTCCTGCCTGCCGCGTCGATCCCTCTTCAATCGCACCCCCCACCATAGCCCCGGCTACGGCACCACCCACAACTCCAACGACATTCGCCGCTGCATTGTTGCCAAATTGTGAGCCTGCCGCGCCTCCTGCAATGGCGCCCGCCGTGGCTCCGGATCCTGTCTGGCTGCCCGTGATCCGCACGTCGCGCGCTGAAATCACGATCCCTCGCACGGCGCGATTCACCTGGCCCACCGAACCGACGCTATAAGAGGCGGGCGACACATCGGCGCAGCCTGAAAGTATGCCGATTGCCAGGCACGAGCCCAGAGCAACTGAGACGCGATGACTCACTGTTTTCGTCCAGGAAACAAAGGCTTGGACAGGTCCACAGTCTGTAGTTGCTGCAGGAACGTTGAAATGTTGTTTTGCACGGCCCTGTTTGCCGACTCCATCGCCCGGACGACTCCCACAAAGGCGTAATCGAATGGAACCACCCCTTTCGAGGTGATCTCCGATGAGAAATATACGGTCCCATCGTTTCGATCAACGAGCTCATAGCGCGCAATGGTTTCGGTTGTCATCCCGGCACCAAAATTGGGCGTATTCCATTCGAGGATCTTCACGTTCAAGTTCAGTTTCTTCGCTCCATCGTCCCGAAAAATCAAAAACCGGTTCAATGCGTCCTCAAGGCCAGTCTTCCAAAGCTCCGGAATGGTCTGGCTGTATTGCATGCTGAATTTCAGCTCTCCTCTTTTTTCATCCGGCCGCGCCACGGTGACGACCGTGCTTCTCAATTCAGCGTCCAGGCGTTTCTCGGATAATCCAACGTTAGGCGGATTGAAATTGAGCGGCGGCAGCGTCGTGCATCCGGTTAGGCCACCTGCAATGATGGCAAGACAGAGCAATGGGATCTTATTCATTTCATGGGGCTTGGGTTGGAGAGCTCGCCTGACGTTGTTACCCTCTTGCTACCGCTGTTTTGGTCAAAGATTGGTCATGAGTCATGACATTTGACTACGCATTTCTAAGATGTGTAGCTGGCGTAATAGCGGTTAGCGGCTCTGCTGATCCGACCATTGTTGCCGGCAGCGCAGCCTGACATCTAGCGGAATATGAATCGTTCCGCCCAAGTTCGGCGGTTCGCTTCCCATCGTTTTCACCCTTGTGAGGTCGTTGAAAACCCTTTTCTACGGTTGACAGCCCCCCGCCCCTCCCGCGCTAAGGATTCGCCTTAACCCAAAGACCGCCCGGACGGGCTTCCCCTTTTCGGAAAAATGGTAATCTCGGGATACGAGCGGTTCCAGATGACGGCGCTACCAGGAGTCCGATCACGACCCGACTACAACGTGGAAGCCCAGCAATTCGCCCACTTTTCCCCCTCAAGCAGCTAGGTCTCCCCACCAAACCACTTTTTGACGACGCTATTGAAACTGCGCTTTGGGGGTTTGGACTTCTGCCTGTGTGCGGAACCTGTATCCTTGGGCCTTTCGGGACCTTTCTCCTGCTGGCCCGCGGTTGCCCGGGTATCTCGCTTTTTGCCAGTGGCGTCGTCATCCACTACCCAGATGACTCGATTGTTCCGAATCCAATAATGTGAGCGGCACTGATAATTCCAGTTTCCGATAGAAGGTTCGAGCGAGATGGATCGTCCATCAAATATCAGCCTCCAATCCGTGGGAGACAACGGCGTAACGACTCGGCCCCCACACCCACAACAGCAATTGTGAATGGCGGTGGCGTACGGAATCGAGATGTAGATCGTATTCGCCTCCAACTCCCCTGGGATAAATTCGACGAACTTGGGCACCAACACCAAATTGCCTCTCATACGCAGTCCTCATTACCTAACTTATTACCATCGAGCGTATAAGCGCTGAAGTGTTCGTGTCCGAAGTCGTGGTAGAATCCCAGTAGCTTCTTCCATCTAATCACAGCCATCGCGGCGTTTAGCGCGTTGAGATCTGCGACCTGAATGTTGCGGGAGTAGTCGTTGTTCTTATCCACAGGTAATATCGGGACTCGTTTAAGCACGTGGTCTGTTTTGGTTTTCGTGCTCGCCGTCACTGTAATAATACCGCCGATCGCCCCCTTCAAGAGCTCAAGGCCCATGCCCACGTCGACAAATGGGACGTTCCATTCCTGGTGCTTCTGGATGATGAGTAGCTTCGCCGGGCCG
>CAZGOX010000291.1:0-3536 GCA_964527955.1 uncultured Opitutaceae bacterium
CGGCGGCGATGGAAGCGGCCTGGGCGGCGGGAGCGGCTGCGGCGGCGGCGCCGGCAACCGCTGCGGCGGAGGTGGGTGAAACCTGGGTGACGGCAGCGGCAACCGAGGCGGCAGCAGCAGGAGCGGCGGTGACCACGGACGTGGTGATCGCGGCGGCGGCGGCGGGCTGGGCCTGGGTGACGGCGGCGGCGACCGTGGTGGCGGAAGAGGGGGCTGCGGTGGCCACGGTGGCGGCGGCGGCGGCGGCTTGGGCCGGCGTGGCGTTGGGGGCGGCGGCGATGGCGACGGCGGCGGTAACGGCCTGGGTCGTGATCAGGGAAGCCAGGCTCGGGTTATTGGCGATCAGCGTCTGAAGGGCGGCCGAGTCGCCGTTCTTCACGTCATTCGCGATCGCAGTCTTCAGGTCATCGGTGAGGGTGGGAGTCTGTGCCTGGGCGACGGCAGCGAGGCCGAAAATGGTTAGTCCTGCGAGCAAAGCTTTGAACGTTTTCATGATGTATTGGGTTGTAGCACTATCCAGACGCAAAGGCACCGCAAAGGTGGCGCCGGGGCAAACAATAGCGAATGTTACGACGAATCAAGGGAAATTATGCCCATTAGCAGAAGACCTGACATGAGCAGGGGGCCTGCCAGTTGGGGAGATTTCTACTGATTGGCTGTTAATTAGGTTACGTGATTGGGCATGGCAAGCCCCATTACCGGCGTGAATTCCCGGCACCTGATTGTCACGAGCTAGTCCTTGATCAATCCCTTGCGGAGGGCGAAGCGGACGAGATCGGTCTGATTTTGGAGGCCAAGCTTGCGCATGAGGTTCGCGCGGTGGGTCTCGCCGGTGCGGGGGCTGATGAAGAGCTTCTCGGCGATGTCGGCCATGCTCAGGCCCTCGGCGGCGAGTTGTAGGACCTGGCGTTCCCGGTTGGTGAGGGTGGCGAGGGGGTCGGAGGCGTCGCCCCCTTTGCTCGTGAGGGCCGCAATGGCCCACTCGGAGAGGGGGGAGCTCAGGTAGCGGTGGCCGGCCAGGACCTCCTTCAGGGCGACGAGGATTTCCTCGGACTCGGAGCCCTTTAGGACGTAGGCGCTGGCGCCGGCGCGGAGGGCCTCGATGACGTAGGGTTCGTCGTTGTGCATCGAGAGGACGATCACCTTGGTGCGGGGGCTCGTGTCCCGGACCTGGCGGAGGACCTGCAGGCCGTGGAGGCGGGGGAGCGAGAGGTCGAGGAAGAGGACGGTGGGCTTGAACTTTTCGGCGGCCTGGGCGGCGGAGAGGCCGTCGGAGGCCTCGGCGACGACCTCGAGGGAGCCTTCGGACTCGAGGAGGGAGCGGACGCCGCGGCGGACGATTTCGTGGTCATCCGCGATGATCACGGTGTTCATGGGGCCTTGGCGGGCATGGGTCGGGGGAATTCGGCGTGGATCCGGGTGCCCTTGCCGATGCTCGAGACAATCTCCATCTCGCCACCGGCCCAGTGGACCTTCTCGGCCATGCCGGCGAGGCCGATGGAGTCGCGGCGGGTGGACACCTGTTCGGCGTCGAAGCCGCAGCCTGCGTCGGTCACCTCGACCAGGATTTTGGTGTCGTTCTCGACCACGGTGACGTTGGCGTGCTTGCAGCCGGAGTGGCGGGCCACGTTGGTCAGGGCCTCCTGGACGACGCGGAAGACGGCCATCTCGAGCTCGGGGGGAAGGGCTTCCTCGGGGAGGGAGATTTCGGTTGCGAGGGTGACCCCGGTCTGGCGCTGGAAGAGCTCGAGGTGCCAGGCGAGGGCCGAGCGGAGGCCGAGGTCGTCGAGGAGGTTCGGGCGGAGCTGAAGGGTGATTTGCCGGGTGCGGGCGAGAAGGTCCCTTGCAAGGCCGTAGATCTCGACCAGGCGGGTCTTGAGGGGCATCGGGGCATCGAGGACGGCTCTCTCCAGCTGGAGCTCGAGGCCGGTCAGCATCTGGCCGATCTGGTCGTGGAGTTCGTGTGCGATTTCCCGGCGCTCCTGCTCCTGGACGTTCAGGAGGCGCATGGAGAGGGCCCGGACTTCGCCGACACGTGTCTTCACCTGGGCCTCGAGCGAGCGGTTGATCGCGAGGAGTTCGTGGCTCAGGCGGGCGTTGTGGCGGGCGAGCTCGGTCCGGCGGAGGCCGTGGGCGAGCGAGAAGACAACGCGGGGGAGGTAGCCCTCCTGCTTCTGGATGAAGTCCAGGGCCCCGAACTTGAAGGCTGCGACGGCCATTTCGGCGTCGTTGCCGGGGGCGATCAGGACCACGGGGAGGTCGGCGATCTGGGCCCGGAGGCTGCGGAGGATTTCGAGGGCATCGTTCGGGTAGGGCGGGGAGCCGATGATGACGCCGTCCGCGTCGACCCCGTGCGCCAGGCAGACGTCGAGTTCGTCCGCTTTGGCAACGAAGGAGAGTTCGATCTGGGCGGCGCTCTGGGCGAAGGTCGCATGGACGATGCTCCTCATGTCCGCAGAGGCCTCGATGAGGAGGACGCGGTACTTGTTGGTGCGCGTGGGGACCGGGGCGGAGATTGAGGACTCGGCCTGGCGCTGCTCGTAGACGCGGCTCGCGACCTCGGCTATCTGGAGGAATTGGGCGGAGCCCTTGTCGATGCAGTCGACGGCCCCTGCCCGGAGAGCCTCGACCGCCATCTTTGTCTGTCCATGGGCGCTCACGATGACGACGGGCGTGGGATCGCCCCGCATGGCGAGTTCGCCGAGGATGTGCAGGCCGTCGCTGTCCGGGAGCTTGAGGTCGAGGAGGAGGACGTCGACCCCGCCCCGGGTCATGCGGTCGAGACAGGCGCGGCCCGTCGTGACGACTTCCAGGGAGTCGGTCCAACCGGCGCGCGCAAAGCATTCGCCCACAAACGTTGCAACGACGGGGTCGTCCTCGGCGTAGAGCACGTGGGTCATGGCTTGGCGGGAAAGAAACCCTTCATCCTCCCTATCGCCACCTTGCACCTGGCCTGCAACTCAATTGTTGAGGGGGGGGTCAGCGAGCTTGCCATATTCCTCACCGCGTTCTCAAGCCTTAGGCCTTAATCCTTCACAAGGAATAGCTCGTAGGAAAAAGTAAGCCATGCAAACCACCGTATCCAGTAAAGGCCAGGTCGTCCTGCCGGCACCGATCCGACGGGTCTTGGGCCTCAAAACACGGTCCAAAGTGCTGATCGAAGAACGTGATGGGGGCATTTTTATTCGGCCGCTTCGGCGCGCCCGCAGGTTTGCGCCAATCGAGTATTTGGTTCCAGGCGCCATCAAGCTCTCCGAAGCTACTTACGCCCTCGATGCCGCAGCAGGCGAAGATGACATCCCACGATGACCCAGACCTTACGCCAATGGGACGTCATTAAGGTTCGCATCAATCCCGAAGACCGCGACGAACATCCAGCCGTCGTCGTTTCTCCAGAAGAACTCTGCGCGGATCCACGGAAACGAAGAATAAACGTTCTCTATGGCTCCCCCCGGGCGCACAGCCCAATCGGTTCGTCCCCATGAAGTGGTTCTAAACGGGGCGGACGGGTTGGATCACCAAACTCTGATCGATTG
>CAZGOX010000292.1:0-3519 GCA_964527955.1 uncultured Opitutaceae bacterium
GCATCGAGGAATTCTCGGACCTCGCCAAGCGGCAGTTCATCCACCTCGGGCTGACGAGCCGCGACCTCACGGAAAACGTGGAGCAGCTCCAGATCCTGCGCGCCCTGAGGGTGGTCCAGTTCAAGGCGGCCGCCGCGCTTCTGGCGCTCGGCAAGCAGGCCGGGGCCCACCGCGACCTGATGATCACGGGGCGCACCCACAACGTCCCGGCCCAGCCGACGACGCTCGGCAAGCGCTTCGCCACCTTCGGCCAGGAACTCCTGATCGGGTTCGAGCGGCTCGACGAGCTGATCGCCCGGTACCCGGTGCGCGGGCTGAAGGGCGCCGTCGGCACCCAGCTCGACCAGCTGACCCTCCTCGGCGGCGAGGCCCACAAGGTGGCGGATCTCGAGACGCGCGTCCTCAAGCATCTGGGGTTCCACGCCTCCCTCACCGCGGTCGGGCAGGTCTATCCCCGGAGCCTGGACTTCGAGGTGGTGAGCGCGCTGCACCAGCTGGGGGCGGCAGCCGCCAGCTTCGCGACCACCCTGCGCCTGATGGCGGGCGCGGGCCTCCTGACCGAGGGGTTCATGGACGGCCAGGTCGGCTCCTCGGCCATGCCTCACAAGATGAATGCCCGCAACTGCGAGCGGATCTGCGGTTTTTCCACGATCCTGAGCGGCTACGTGACGATGACCGCCGGCCTCGCGGGCCACCAGTGGAACGAGGGCGACGTGTCCTGCTCGGTGGTCCGGCGGGTGGCCCTTCCCGACTCGTTTTACGCGATCGACGGCCTGTTCGAGACCTTTCTCACGGTCCTCAGGAACCTGGAGGTCTTTCCGTCGGCCATCCTCGCGGAAAACGAGCGCAACCTGCCGTTCCTCGCCACGACCACGATCCTGATGGAGGCCGTCAAGAACGGCGCCGGGCGCGAGACCGCCCACGAGGCGATCAAGGAGCACTCCCTTGCGGCGGCGAAGGCCCTGCGCGGGGGCAACGGGGGCGCCGACCTGATCGGGCGCATTGCGGGCGACCGCAGGATCGGGCTTGGGAAAAAGGCCCTCCAGGCGATCCTCTCCGAAAGTTCCCGGTTCGTGGGCGCGGCGCCGCACCAGGTGGACTCGTTTGCCGATGAGGTTAAGCCGCTTGCAAAACGGTTCCGGGGAGCCGCGGACTACGCTCCGGGCCAACTCCTCTAGAAAATTCATTTGCCACGCATGGCGGCAGGGGGCTTAGTTGACGGTTCGCGTCTTGTGAACCCTTTACTCAACTTGTCATGGCTGAACTCGTAGGAAACGTCTTGGTGGGCCAATCGGGCGGCCCAACCTCCGTCATCAACGCCAGTGTCGCCGGCATAGTTGCCGAGGCGCTGAACCATCCCTGCATTGAGGAGATCTACGGGGGCCTCAATGGCGTCCTGGGGATCCTCCAGGAGGAGCTGATCGACCTTGCCTCCGAGTCCCAGCAGCAGATCCGGGCGCTGCGCCACACCCCGGGGGCGGCCCTCGGCACCTGCCGCTACAAGCTGAAGAAGCAGCAGGACTTCGAACGCGTGCTCGAGGTCTTCAAGGCGCACAACATCCGCTACTTTTT
Source organism: uncultured Opitutaceae bacterium (assembly GCA_964527955.1). Classification (GTDB taxonomy): domain Bacteria; phylum Verrucomicrobiota; class Verrucomicrobiia; order Opitutales; family Opitutaceae; genus Palsa-1447. The sequence goes on from CAZGOX010000292.1 coordinate 1,573, forward strand.
CTACATCGGCGGAAACGACTCCCAGGACACCGCGGACAAGATCTCCAAACTGGCCCAGCAGCAGGGGTACGAGCTCCGGGTGATCGGCGTGCCGAAGACGATCGACAACGACCTGGCCGTGACCGACCACTGCCCCGGATACGGCAGCGTGATCAAGTACCTGGCCACCTCCGTGCGCGAGGCGGCCTGCGACAACCAGGCCATGGGCCAGGGCGACCTGGTCTCGATCATCGAGGCGATGGGGCGCAGCGCCGGCTGGATTGCCGCAGGAGCTTCGCTCGCGAAGCGCCGCGACCACCCGCACGATCCGCCGCACATCATCCTTCTTCCGGAAGTCCCGTTTGCCCAGGACAAGGTCCTTGAGGACATCCGGCGCGTGCTCAAGCGCGAAAAGTACTGCCTGATTGTCGTCGCCGAGGGGCTGGTCGACACGGACGGCAACTACCTCGCGGCCGACGCGGCCACGGACGCCTTCGGCCATGCCAGGCTCGGCGGCGCGGGCGACGCGCTCGGTGAGATCATCGAGGCGAACATTCCCGGCATCAAGGTGCGCGTGGCCAAGCCGGGCCTGCTCCAGCGCGCCGCGGCCCATGCGGCCTCCAAGACGGACAGCGACGAGGCTTTCCTCGCCGGACAGGCGGCGGTCCGCGCGGCGATCGCCGGCGAGACGGACAAGATGGTCATCCTGATCCGCGGGGACGCGGAGCAGTACACCTGCGAGACCGGCCTCGCACCGCTCACCGACATCGCGAACGGCATCAAGAAGCTCCCCCGCGAGTGGATCAACGAGGACAACGTGAGCATGAACTTCCAGTTCCTTCGCTACGCGCAGCCCCTGGTCCAGGGTGAGGTGACCCTGCCCTACGACGCCGGCGTGCCGGTCTATGCGCGACTCGACAGGGTGTCGGTGGACAAGGTTCTGCCGCCGTACGAGGTCTGAGCGTGAGCTCCCGAAGCCGGATAGCCTGGCTTCCCTTTGTGCTGGCCGCCTGCCTGGCGGTCCTCGCCTGGCGCGTGCCGCCGGACGGACATGAGCATGCCGACCTTGCGCAGTTTTTCGGGCGGTTCCATCCGCTGATCGTCCACCTGCCGGTCGCGCTGCTGCTGATCGTGCCCCTGATGGAGCTGGTGGGCTGGGCTCAGGGACAGGCCCATGTGCGGGCAGCCGCGGGGTTTGTCCTTTGGGCAGCGGCGGCGGGCGCCGTTGGCTCGGCGTTTGCCGGCTGGCTCCTCGCCTGGAGCGGCGGGTACAACAGCGGCACGGTCACGTGGCACATGTGGAGCGGCATAGCGCTGGCCGGGCTTGCTTCGGCCGCGGCGCTGGCGAGAGCCCGGGCTTCCGAGGTAGGGACGGGCGGCTCGCCCGTCAGGGCAGACCTCGGAGCCGTTCGTAGTTCCCGGACGGGCGGGCCGCCCGTCCCTACCCCGGAACGCTCACAGCGGAGTTCTAAGACTTACTGTGTGCTGCTCGTGGCCTCCGTGGCCCTGATGTTCTGGACCGGCGAGCAGGGCGGGGAGATTTCCCATGGCGAGGATTACCTGACAGAATTCATGCCCGCGCGCCTGCAGCGGTTGCTGGGCTTGGAGGCGGCCCCGCTTCCGAAGCCGGCAGCGCCTGCCGTTGCCCCAAGGACAGCCTACGCAGCTAGGATCGAGCCCCTGCTCCAGCGGAGCTGCGTCTCCTGTCACAATGCCAAGAAATCCAAGGGCGGACTGCGGCTCGACTCCTACGAGTGGCTAATGAAGGGAAGCAAGGACGGGCTCGTGGTCGTTCCCTGGGACCCGACGGACAGCGAGCTGATCCACCGCGTGTCGCTGCCGTCCAGCGATGAGGATTTCATGCCGGCCGACGGCCGGAAGCCGCTGTCGCCCGCCGAGGTGAAGCTGTTCGAGCGTTGGATCGCGGCAGGGGCCTCGGCAGTGCAGCCAGCGAGCACGCTGCAATAG